>NZ_JBITBU010000012.1:0-239927 GCF_044452545.1 Nocardia sp. NPDC051900
AGGGCGAGAACATCCCGGAGCCGGGCATTCCGGAATCGTTCAAGGTCCTGCTCAAGGAACTCCAGTCGCTGTGCCTCAACGTCGAAGTGCTGTCGGCGGGCTCGGCCATCGAGTTCCAGCACGCCGACGACGAGGTGGATCGCACCGCCGCCAATTTGGGAATCAAGCTGTCCGGCAATGAGTCCGCTTCGGTGAACGACCTCTCGAGTTGATCCTGCAGCACATTGATCGGCGCGCCGCGCACGAAGCTGTCGCAATGGCCCGTGCGCGGCGCACCGGTACCGTCAGGACGCTCTTGCCTGGTTGGACGGTGGTTTGACCACGCCGACGAGCGATCCCGCGTTCATGGAATAGTGGTTGGATTTCAAGCGGTCGCTGGAATTTCCTTCGATGGTGGTGATCTGGCCGGTTCTGGGATCCACGGACTCCACGATTCCGACATGGTCGGGGGTTCCGTCGCCCTCCCAGTCGAAGATGATCATGTCCCCCTTTTGCGCACTCGAGATATTCGCCGCCAACCCCATGTGCTTGGCGTCGTTCCAGATGGAGGGCACGTAGTTCGGATTGGTCCAATGGACGTTGTAACCCGCCTTATCCCATACCCAGGTGGAGAAGGCAGCGCACCACGCGTCACCGATGTTGTACGGAACCTTGTGGGCCACGCCATCCTTGTCGTAGTACACCGGGGAATTGTCGCCATTACGTTCGGATACCCCGAGTTTTAGTTGCTCCCGAGCCTTCGCGACGATATCGTCCGTGGTCCCGGTGCCGTTGGTCCAGGTGGCATCGCTCGCGGGCAGCGCCCACGCAGCCCGGTTCCCCGCGTCCGGCGCATTTCCGTAGGGGTTGCGCGGGAGGTCCGGAATCATCTTGTAGATATTGCCCGCGTCCCTTCGCATGCCGTCGTCCGCGTCTTCGATCGTGTCGTGCACACGGTCCACGCCCTCCAGGATCAGCTGTAGCAGCCGGTTCTCCTCGGCGGGGGTCAGGTGCAAGTTGCCATCGGGCAGCCGGGTCAACTGGTGCTCCCCGGGTTCGCGGCTGAGTTCGGATTTGAGCCCGTTCACGATCTCTTTGACATCCTGGAACGCCTTATTCGAGGTGTCGAAGCTCGCGATGGCCCGTTCATTCACGCCGTCGTTCTGAGCTTGCAGTTGTGACGTTTTGTCCAGGAACGCACCGCGCTGCTTGTCGTAGTTGTCGACCAGCACCGACGATCCGGACTCGAGCGTCTGAGCGCCATCCTTGGTGAGCTTTTTGCCGTCCGCGCTCAGCAGCTTCTTGTCCCCCAGCCAAGCGATCATGTCCGGCTGCCCGCCCTCCCAGCCGGACGCGAACAGCAAGACCGCATTCTGCATGTACACATTCGCCGCGTCGACGACCGCGTTGAGACCGCCACTGGCATAGGCGGGATGCGGAAGGTCGGGGAGATCCAGGTCGGCGAGCGTCGTCATGCACGCCCTCCGCTCCGCGCAGTCCACACGGCCGATTCCCGCAGGACAACAAACAGCATCCGTAAACCTCTCTCGGCGAGAGTCACCCGGCACATGCGGCGCACATGCCTCATCGCGAGTATCGGGCATTCCCGACATTGGCAATGCCGACAAGTCCGTCCGAAAGCCGGATGAGCTGCCCACCGGACCTGCGAGCCGGTTCCGTGGTGCCGAATATGTTGTCCGAGAGCAACTTCACTCTCAAAGGGTGAGTCGTACCATATCCGCCGTGCGCGCCAGGCCGGGGAACGCCTGGGGGGTCGAGCGCGGATGCAGCGCATGCACCGCGAGCCGGAACATCACCGCGCGCAACAACATCTGCGGCCACTCCGGCAAGTCCGACCAACGATCGAGTAAGCCGTCGTCCGCGCCGCCCCAGGAGAGTGCGTCCACCACGACCACCGCCGCTGCCCAGGGCACCGGCCGCCAGTACGGGGTGAGGTCGGTGAGCCCGGGGGTCTGCGCGCCCGCGAACAACACGGTGCCGAACAGGTCGCCGTGCACCAGCTGCGGAGGCGACTGCACCGGCTTGCGGAGGGTGGCCAGTTGGCCGATCAGTTCGATGCTGCGCCGCCCGTCCGGGGAGGTCGACAGCGACGCGCCGCCCGCGCGCAGACTGCGCAGCGGCACCGGCTCCCAGGCGGCGCGATCGGCCGCGACGAACACGTCGATGTCCACCCACGGCACCACCGGCGGCTGAGCGAGGAAGCGCGGACGCTCCAGCTTCTCCGTCGCCTTGTGCAGGCGCAGGGACACCGAGACCACCTCGTCGTGGCGTGGTTCCGGGATGCCCTCCAGGTAGGTGTCCGCGCGCCAGCCGGACACCACATAGCGACCGTCGGTCGCCCGCACCGGACGGGCCAGCCGCAGGCCGTCAACCTTCAACGCCTCACGGACCTTCGCCGACCACGCCGCACGCGCGTGATCGGTGACCGGACTGAGCACCACGTCGCCCAAGCGCCAGCCGCCTTCCCAGTCGCCGAGCGAAACCGGGGTCACTTCGCGCAGACCGAACGTGGCACGCACATGCTCGGGAGGTTCCACAGAAGTCACGGCCGTACGCTACGCTGCGTCGATTTCGGCGCGCCTCCGGCGCGCCGTGACTCAGTACACCGGCAGCGACTTGTCCACCTGGTTGGCCCAGGCGATCACGCCGCCTTGCAGATGGGTGGCGTCGGAGAAGCCCGCGCGCTTGAGCGCGGCCAGGGCCTCGGCGGAGCGCACTCCGGTCTTGCAATGCAGCACGATCGGACGGTTCTGGGGCAGTTCGGACAGCGCCTCACCGGACAGGATGCGGTCCTTGGGAATGAGCTTCGCGCCCTCGATGTGCACGATGTCCCACTCGACCGGCTCGCGCACGTCGATCAGCTCGATGTCCTTGCCCGACGCCAGCAGCTCCTCGAGCTCGCGCGCGGTGATGGTGGACCCGGCCGCGGCCGCCTGGCCCTCCTCCGACACCACGCCGCAGAACGCCTCGTAGTCGATCAGCTCGGTGATCGGCTGACGCTCCGGGTCGCGGCGCAGCTTGATGGTCCGGTAGTTCATGTCCAGTGCGTCGTACACCATCAGACGGCCGAGCAGCGGCTCACCGATGCCGGTGATCAGCTTGATCGCCTCGGTGACCATCACCGAACCGATGGACGCGCACAGCACGCCGAGCACGCCGCCCTCGGCGCAGGACGGAACCATGCCGGGCGGCGGGGCCTCCGGGTACAGGTCGCGGTAGTTGATGCCGCGCCCGTCCGGGGCGTCCTCCCAGAACACCGAGACCTGGCCCTCGAAGCGGTAGATCGAGCCCCACACGTACGGCTTGCCCGCCAGCACTGCGGCGTCGTTGACCAGGTACCGGGTGGCGAAGTTGTCGGTGCCGTCGACGATCAGGTCGTACTCGCGGAACAGTTCCACCGCGTTCTCCGGTTCCAGCCGGATCTTGTGCAACCGCACATCGATGCCGGAGTTGATCTCCAGGATCGAGTCGCGCGCGCTGTCGGCCTTCGGGCGGCCGATGTCGGATTCGCCGTGGATGACCTGACGCTGCAGGTTCGAGGCGTCGACCTCGTCGAACTCGACGATGCCGAGCGTGCCCACGCCCGCGGCGGCCAAGTACAACAGGGCGGGCGATCCGAGGCCACCCGCGCCGATCACCAGCACTTTGGCGTTCTTCAGACGTTTCTGCCCGTCCACGCCGAGATCGGGGATGATCAGGTGTCGGCTGTAGCGGGCTACCTCATCCCTGGTCAGCTCCGCGGCCGGCTCGACAAGTGGCGGCAGGGACTTGGGTGATGACACGTCCAGGACTCCTCGAATCGCTTGGCCGATCGCTGCGGCGGTATGACGCCCTCGGCGGGTTGGTTCAACTGTGCAACACCGACGACCGGGCCGTTCTTCCCGCCCATCGTTCCGTATACCCGCCGCACCGCGACAAGCACCCCGTCCGGCGCAATCACTATCCCCGGGGGTAGGGCCAGGGGTTGAACCGGCAGCGCTTGCCGTCCATCGGCACCACGCCGTGCGGATCGAGTGCGGCGATGTCGTCGTTGCGGGTGCCGAAGGTCTGCTGCATCATCACCGGCGCCAGCCCGCCGTCGGTGTCGCACGCCTGATGCTGGTGGTAGCCGATGGCGTGGCCGACCTCGTGGTTGATCTGGTACTGCCGATAGGACCCGATATCGCCTTCGAACGCGAGCGCGCCGCGCACCCACCTGACCTCCGACAGCACGACGCGGCGATCGTCGGCGTTGTAGCAGGAGGTATCGATCGGGATGTCGAAACCGCATTCCTTGCGGCTGGATCCCCGTGAGGTGAGCGAGACGCGGAAGTCCACCTCGCCCTGGTCGACCCGGCGGAACGCGAACTTGGGGTCGTGCGTCCAGCTCTTCGGGTTGGCCAGCGTGGAATCGATCATCTTGGCGACGGCCTCGTCCCCGCCCAGGCCGGAAGTGTCCACGCCGTTCTCGATTTCCACGGTGTAGCGGAAGGCGGTCGCGGTGCCGGTGCCGATCTGGGCGGTCGTGCCGGGCACTACATGCCAGACGCCCGCACCGGACTCGGCGAAGGCGCCGCCTTCCGGAAGAGCCCCGGTCGGCAGGTCGGTGGGAAACTGCCCGTCACCCGGCGGAGCGCCGATGATGCCCGCGGTCGCGGTGGCCGGACTGAGTCGACCGAGCCCAGGATCCGAGCCCGCGGCGTTGATGTCGTCGGTGGCGCGGATCGCGTCGACCACCACCAGAACGGTGATCACGACCAGCACCGGCAACGCGTACGCCCGCCAGCCGTAGGTCGAGACGAATCTGCCCAGTGCGCTCTGCTTCTTGGCATCCCGCTCGGGACGCGACCTCGTCCTGCCCTCGTCGGGAGCGGTGGGATCCCAGCGGGCGCGCAGCGGTTGGTGGGATCGCTCGGCCTTGTGCGAGTACAGACCGAGCGGATCGTAGACCTCGGCGCCATCGTGTTCGAGCTGCTCCAAGGCTGAATCCAGCTGGGGCGCAGCAGGTTCAGGCGGTTTGCCGCGCATGCGTTCACTTGTCTCCCGGCCGGGCGACCCGCCGCCCGCCCCGGACCGCTTGGCTGCGCCGGTCCGAGCCGCCTCACCGGATCGCGCCACTGGCCAGGTTCTCGCCACGCCGTCCGACCCTACGGAACCTGGCGCGCCGGAGCCAGCCGGGCGACGCGCACCGCGCCGCCCGCCGGGGGGTCTTTCCGGTCGGTCGGTCACGTTCACCAGCGTCTCACAGCGGCGAATCCCCACCTGCGGGCATACCAACGGGCCCGTCGGTGCGACAATGTGTCTCCGGGTGGCACCAGTTGCCCGGCCCCGATCCGCGGGCGGGCGACAACCGGGTATCGTTCTTGAGATAACCCGGTGCACACCCCTTTGCCGGGGAATCGACTGGGAGAGCCGAAATGACTGACCTCGTGGACCGGATGACGTCCCGTAGATCGTCGTCCGAGCCCGCCAAACGCGGTACCCGGCTTCCGCGCGACGAGCGACGTCTACAGCTACTCGCGGCGGCAAGCGAAGTCTTCGTGCAGCGCGGCTATCACGCCGCCGGCATGGACGAGATCTCGCAGTGCGCCGGAGTGAGCAAGCCGGTGCTGTATCAGCACTTCACCAGCAAGCTCGAGCTGTATCTCGCGGTGCTGCAGAACTACGTCGACATGCTGGTGTCCAGCGTGCGCCAGGCGCTGCGCTCCACCACCGACAACAAGCAGCGCGTGCGCGCGGCGGTGCAGGCGTACTTCGATTTCGTGGACAACGAGATGCAAGGCTTCCGCCTGGTCTTCGAGTCCGACCTGACCAGCGAGCCGCAGGTGCAGCGCCGCGTCGAGCAGGCCACAGAGGCCTGTGTGGACGCGGTCTTCGACCTCGTCGCGCACGACTCGGGCCTCGATCCCTACCGGGCCCGCATCCTGGCAGTGGGCCTGGTCGGCGCGAGCCAGTTCACCGCACGGTACTGGCTGGAGGCCGACCGGCCGATCCCGAAGGAAGAGGCGGTCGACACCACCGTCTCGCTCGCCTGGGGCGGACTGAAGCACGTGCCGCTGCACCCGATCGACTGAGCGCGGTCACGACGACGAGCGAGCCCCTGCCCCCGACCGATCGGGGGCAGGGGCTCGCTGCGTTTCGGCGGGAAGCCGGAAGTCAGACGGCGGCGAAACCGACGCGGCCGCCGGTGGTCGAGCCGATCTCGACGTAGGCGACCTTCGAAGCCTGGATCAGGAACTTGCGGCCCTTCTCGTCGGTGAGCGTCAGGACGCCATCGTCGCCGCCGAGCGCACCGGACACCAGCGCCTCGACCTCTTCCTGGGTCTGCGCGCTGCTGATCACCAGCTCGCGCGGGCTATCCGAAATACCGATCTTGACCTCCACGGCCAACCTCCGAACCTGAGAGTCCTGTGCTGTCGGTTCCAAGGCTAGTGCGGGCCGCCGGGGGCGCTCACTTGGGCTCGACGAGCTGGATCTCCAGTTCGATCTTGACCGTGTCGCTCAGCATGCCGGGCAGGGCTCCGCCGACGCCGAAGTCGGTGCGCTTGATGGTGCCGGTGGCGGAGAAACCCGCGTGCCGGTCGCCGGTGGGACCGAAGTCCTGCACACCGCCCCACTCGACCTCCAGCGTGACCGGCTTGGTAATCGCGCCGAGCGTGGCCTGCCCCTCGACCTCGAAGGTCTCGGCGACGACCACGGGATGGTCGGCGCGGAAGGTCAGCGTGGGGCGATTGGCGACGTCGAGGAAATCGGCGGTGCGGATGTGCGCGTCCCGATCGGCGTTTCCGGTGTCGAAGGAGTCGAGGTAGATCGTCGCGCCGACGGTGGCCGCGCCCGATTCGTCGACCACGAATTCGGTCTCGAACCGGTTGAATCCGCCACGGACCTTGGAGATGCCGAGATGGCGAATGGTGAAGGCGACCGAGGAGTGCGCGGCGTCGAGTGCCCACGAACCGGTTTTCAGCGTGGTGGATTCCGAGGTAGATGTCATGCCTCCGACAATGACCGGACCGCGGTCCGGTAGCCAGACCGCCGTTATCCTGGACCTGACAGGGCGCGGATAACCGTCCTCGGACCGGGCACGATGGGATCTATGGCAAGCAACGGATTCGCGGAGTTCCTCATCGCCCGGCGCGCCGAGCTGCGGCCGTCGGATGTCGGCTTGCCCGAGGGCGGCCGGCGCCGGACACCTGGGCTACGTCGCGAGGAGGTCGCGGTGCGCGCGGGCGTCAGCGCCGACTACCTGGCCCGGCTGGAGCAGGGCCGCGACACCAATCCGTCGCTCGCGGTGATCGACGCGTTGGCCGACGCACTGCTGCTGCGCGGCGACGACCGCCAGTACTTCGGCATGCTCGCGATGACCTCCGGCAACGAAACCCGTTGCCCCGGGAGCGAATCCGCCGCGGAGCAGGTGGCCCCGACGATCGAGACGATCCTGCACGCGTTGCAGCCGACACCGGCCTTCGTGGTCGGCCGCAGACTGAACGTGCTGGGCTGGAACCAGGCGTGGGCCGATTTCGTCGCCCCGCTGGGTCTGCTGGACGGACCGGATCAGCCCAATCTCGCCTGGTACACCTTCGTGCATCCCGCCGCGCGGCGCGTCCTGCGCAACTGGGAGGAAGCCGCCGACACCTTCACCGCCGCCCTCTGCCGCGCCAAACTCCATTGGCCCGGCGATGCGGCGCTGCTCGAGACGATCGAGGCGCTGCGCGGGCTCCCCGATT
Organism: Nocardia sp. NPDC051900; assembly: GCF_044452545.1. Classification (NCBI taxonomy): domain Bacteria; kingdom Bacillati; phylum Actinomycetota; class Actinomycetes; order Mycobacteriales; family Nocardiaceae; genus Nocardia; species Nocardia sp. NPDC051900. The sequence continues at coordinate 7,704 of NZ_JBITBU010000012.1, forward strand.
TCGCCGGCCGCTGGAAGCCGCATCGGGTCGGCGCGCCCGGCTCCGGCACGCTGCACCTCGACCATCCCGTGCACGGCATGGTCGAGGTCCCGTTCGAGATGTTGGAAGCCGACCGCAGGGACCAGAGCGTCGTGGTCTGGCTGATCGACCGGGCGAGCATCCACGCGCCCGGTTTGCGGCTGGTGCCCAACCGCGCGGCGAACGAGTAGCTCAGATGCCGAGGACCGCCATGCGCTCGGCGTGGCTGTCCTGCATCCGCTCGAACAGCGCCGCGATGCCGTTGAGATCGCCGGTGGCGGTGAGCACCAGATCCGTGAGTTCGTCGCGCTGCGCCATGACGAACTGCGCCTGGGTGATCGCCTCACCGAGCAGCCGCCTGCCCCACAGCGTGAGCCGGTCGCGCTCGGAGCGGCTCTCGGTGACCGCCCGGCGCACCTCCTCGACGACGAACTCGGAATGCCTGGTCTCGGCGAGCACATCGCGGACCACCGCGGCGACGTCGGGGGTCAGCGCGCCCGCGATCTCGGTGTAGAAGTCCGCGGCGATGCCGTCACCGACGTAGAACTTCACCATCGACTCGAGCCACGTCGACGGGTCGGTGGACGCGTGGTAGTCGTCCAGCGCGCGCACGAACGGCGCCATCGCGTCGAAGACGCCGGCGCCGCGCGCGGCCAGCGCGGACTCCAGCGTCTTGAAATGCTCCATCTCGGCCGCGGCCATCTTCGCGACCGCCACCTTGCCCCGCAGCGACGGCGACAGCTTGGCCTCCTCGGCCAGCCGGTAGAACGCGGATATCTCGCCGTAGGCGAGCACCGCGAACAGGTCGGTCACGCCGGGATGGCTCGCGGGGATGGAAAGGCTTGCTGGGTCGGTCGACGAAACACCTAACGCGGCAGGTGACTGTGCTCCCATGCGCCCCAGCGTAATACTCACCGCGACTCAGGAGGTCTCGGCAAGGAACTTCTCGAGGTAACTCCATGTCGTGTCACGTGCGGTCGGCGCGGCCAGGATGCCGAGGTGGCTGCCGGGCGCGGTCTCGTAACGGACCATGGCCGATCCCGTGAGCAGGGGCACGCCTCCCTCGACGGCGGGAGCCGGGGCGATCACGTCGGACGGCCCGCCGACGAGCAGCACCGGCGCGGTCACGTTCGCCAGCTCGATCCGGCGCTCGCCGAGCCGCACGACACCGCGACCGATGTCGTTGTTCAGGATGAACCGGCCCCACAGCTGACCGTAGAAACGCCCCGGATATCCGGGCATCTCGGCCATGAACCGATCGATCGTCTCCATCTTCGCCAGCGCCTCGGTACGCGCGATATTGCTCGCGACGAACCATGGCCGGGTCAGCTCACGATCCCAGGCGGTGACCTTGTAGCCGATTCGAGTCAGTGTCGCAGGAACGCCACCGGCCGCGCGGATGACGGTAGAGGCGCCGCGGCCACCGGTGAGTTTCGCGACCGCGCGCAGCTGCGGCACGCCGGTCATCCGGTCGTAGTCCAGCGGCGAGCCGACGGCCGTGACGGACCGGATGGGCAGTTCGGCGTGCGCCGCGGCGGTCAGCAATGCCAGCGTGCCGCCGAGCGACCAGCCCACCAGATCCACCGCGCGCCCGTCGCGGTCGGCGCTGGTCCGCAGCACCGCCTCGGGCAGGATGTCGTCGATCCAGTCCTCGAAGCCCATGCGCCGGTCGGCGAAGGTGATCTCGCCGTAGTCGACGACGTAGGGGCTGCGGCCGATCTCCAGCAGGAAGCGCGCCAGGCTCTGGTCGGGCCGCAGATCGAAACAGGTGGCGGGCGCGGCGAGCGGCGGGACCAGCAGGACGGCCGAATCCGCTTCCGCCGCATCCCCCTCCGCGCGCTCGAACCGCCGCAGTTGCCGATGCGGCTGGTCCCACAGGATCGTCGCGGGGGTCGGGTCCGGCGCCTCGATGCCGGAGCCGAAGGTCAGCGCCCAGGCGTTGCGCGCGGCGATGGTGACAGTGTCGGCAAGGCTCACAGCGAAGAGAGTCTCACATCTCGGTACCGCCGGTAACAGGCAACTGCCCGCCGCGCTACCGCGGCCCCATGCCGACGGGGTTGAGCGGCGGAACCACCGACTCCTGCACGCTGCGCACCAGCGGCGCGAGCGAGGTGGCCAGCTCGGTGATCGCGTCGGCCGACAACACCGCGAGCGCACCGGTCCACGCCGCTTCGTCGGTCTCGGCCTCTACCGCGGCCAGCAGTTCCGCGCCGCTGCCGGTGAGAGTCGGAGTGACCGGCTCCCCCGCGACCAGCCCACGGGCCCGCAGCTCGTCGAAAGCGTCCGCCCATTCCGCCTCCGACACCCCGCGCGCGGGCCGCATCACCGATTCGGGCGCCTTTCCCGCGGCCACCTGCACGACCAGCGCATGGCGTCCACTGAGACCGTGCGTGACCAGGGCCGCGACATGGCCGTCGCCGCGATGCTCACGCAGGGAGGTGGCCAGCTGCCACAGCGCGGCCACCGGGTCGGCGGGCAGCGGCAAGGCCGCGTTCGCGGCGAACAGCGCCCGCCCCGTCGGATCGGCGGCAAGCTGCACCGGCGCCAGCAGCTCGACCGCGCGAGCCGACACCGCGTCACCCGCGCCGACGCCGCGCAGCAGACCGGTGGCCAGCTCGAGCCGAGCGGCCAGGCAGCGCTGCGGCGTCGCACGCTCCCACGCCTCCGGCAGCGCGCGACGCACCATGCCGGGGTGGAAACCGGCGAAAGCCGCCTGCACGGTAGCGGGCGTCACCGCGCCCAGCGGCGCCGCGCGGAAAGCGAAGTAGGTCTGCCAGTAGCCGCGCAATCCGATCCCGACGCCCGCCTCCTTGACGCCGGTGCCGAAATAGACGACATCGTGTAGCGGTTCGAGCGTCGCCCAGATTTGCCGCGCCGGATGAATTCCCATGTGGCGCAGCGTACGTGGGCGCCCTGCGCGGCGAAAGCGCGCTGCGGGTCCGGAGCATTTTCGATAGCGCGCCGTGGTGGCAATTCGAACGCGGCACAATATCACGCTACAATCGCGGCGGACAACGGAAAGTTTCGCTCGACAGAGTCGCCGGACGTCGCGCTCACGCACACCGCGGGGACGCCGCTGCGACTGCCGACCGGTTTCGAGTGCGAAGTTTTCGTTGGACAGGAAAATGTGCGCGCACCAATCCGCGTCACCAGTGCGCCGCGCCGATGTTTTGCGAGGTAGCCGCCGCTTTTGTGGCAGGCGCCCGGCATCCGGAGCGTGGCCGGGTGAAGTATCGCCTGCGGAGTCGTGGTCGTCGTGGACCGCCCGGTCCGCCCCACCTCGTGCGCGCGGGACGTGATTACGAGGAAGGCACGAACCCTGAGCAAGATCACAGTCGATCAGGAACCAGGTCTGGCGGAGACCCTGTTGACGGCCGAACTGGACGCAACGCATACCGCCCCGACTTTCGCCGAATTGGGCGTGCGCGCGGAAATCGTCCGCGCACTCGGCGAGATCGGAATCGAACGTACTTTCGCCATTCAAGAACTGACCCTCCCGCTGGCGCTCGCGGGAGAAGATCTCATCGGTCAGGCCCGCACCGGCATGGGTAAAACCTTCGGATTCGGCGTGCCGCTGCTGCACCGGATCGCCACCGCGGAATCCGGCACGACGCCGCTGGACGGCACGCCGCGCGCGCTGGTCATCGTGCCGACGCGCGAGCTGTGCATCCAGGTCACCCAGGACCTGGAGAACGCGAGCAAGTACCTGACCAACCACCAGGGGCCGCTGCGCGTGGCGTCGATCTACGGCGGCCGCCCCTACGAGGCGCAGATCGCGGCGCTGCGCGCGGGCGTCGACGTGGTGGTCGGCACGCCGGGCCGACTACTGGACCTCGCCGACCAGCAGCACCTGATCCTCGGCAAGATCGGCGTGCTGGTGCTGGACGAGGCCGACGAGATGCTCGACCTGGGCTTCCTCCCGGATATCGAGCGCATTCTCGGCATGGTCCCGGACAAGCGCCAGACCATGCTGTTCTCCGCGACCATGCCCGGGCCGATCATCACCCTGGCGCGCACCTTCCTGACCCGGCCGACGCACATCCGGGCCGAGGAGCCGCACGACTCGGCGGTGCACGACCGCACCGCGCAGTTCGTCTACCGCGCGCACGCCCTGGACAAAGGGGAGTTGATCGCGCGGATCCTGCAGGCCGAGAGCCGCGGCGCGACGATGATCTTCACGCGCACCAAGCGCACGGCGCAGAAGGTGGCCGACGAACTGGCCGAGCGCGGGTTCGCGGTCGGCGCGGTGCACGGCGACCTGGGGCAGATCGCCAGGGAGAAGGCGCTGACCAAGTTCCGCAAGGGCACCATCGACGTGCTGGTGGCGACCGACGTCGCGGCGCGCGGCATCGATATCGATGACGTCACGCACGTCATCAACTACCAGTGCCCGGAGGACGAGAAAACCTACGTGCACCGGATCGGGCGCACCGGCCGCGCCGGGCGCACCGGCGTCGCGGTGACGCTGATCGACTGGGACGAGCTCAACCGCTGGTCGGCGATCGACGGCGCGCTCGGCCTCGGCATCCCCGAGCCGGTCGAGACCTACTCGCGCTCGCCGCACCTGTACACCGACCTCGGCATTCCCGAGGGCATCACCGGTGTGATCCGCAAGCCGAAGCCGGAACGCGACCCGGACGCGGTGGTGGTCGAACGCCAGGCCCGCGCCCCGCGCAAGCGCAACCGCAAGCGCACCCGCGGCGGTAAGCCGATCGACGGCGCACCGAACGTCACCGATTCGGCCGACACCGACTCCGCCGTGGACGACGAGGTCATCGACACGGAGCAGGAAGCCCCCGAGGCCGACGCGGCCGACAAGCCCGCCCGCCGCAGGCGCAGGCGGCGCAAGGCGACCGGCGACACCGCCGACAGCGCCGCCACCGACGAGTCGAGCCCAGACGCCTCGGACGACCACGGCGCCGCCGAGGGAACCGACACGACCGACCGTCCCGCTCGCCGCAGGCGCAGGCGGCGTCGGTCGAGCGAAGGAGACGTCGCGGCGGAGGACGCCGGGAGCGCGGCCGAGCCCGCGGCCGCCGCGTCGGCCTGACCGCCCGGATCGGCTAGTCTCGCATTCGTGCTCGCACCCGAGCGGCGGACGCGCGCCGATATCATCTCCGCAGTCGCGATCGCGGTTCTCGTCGTGATCGCGGCAGCCGTGGTGTGGGTGCGCGGCGACGCGCACGGCACCGAATCGGTGACCGCGTCGTCCACGGTGCCGACCCCGGTCGCGGCCGATCAGCTGCCGACCGCGCTGCGTGAGGTGTGGCACGCGCCCGACCGTGCGATCACGCGGGCGCTGGTGTCCGGCGGGGTCGCGGTGACCGGCGACGACGACACGGTCACCGGCCGCGACCCACGCACCGGCGATCAACTCTGGAAGTACCGGCGGGACTTGCCGCTGTGCGGGGTCGAGGGCCAGTACGGCATGGTGATCGCGGTCTACCGCGACGAGCGCGGCTGCAGCCAGGCCACCATGCTGGCCGGCGACAGCGGCGCCCGCCGCACCGCGCGCAGCAGCTACATGGACCGGGAGGTGCGGCTGTCGGCCGACGGCACCTACCTACTGGCGCAGGGGCCGCAGCGACTGGAGATGTGGCGTTCGGATCTGGTGCGCACCGTGGAGTACGGCTTCGTCGACGCCCCGGTGAACGTCAGGACGCAGCCGCGCAAAGGGTGCACGCTGCTGTCGTCGGGTTCCAGTCCGTCTCGGCTCGCCGTGCTGGAACGCTGCCCCACCGACCCGGCCGAGCGGCTGACGGTGCTCAACCCGGCTCCCAAGGACAACACGGTGCCGGAGGAGTTCGGCTCGCACGTATTGACCGGTCCCGGGTCGGATTCCACGGAAGCACGGGTGCTCGCGGTCTCCGACAACCGCATCGTGCTCTACTTCCCCGCCGCGACCGGCGCCGAGCCGGTACCGCCTCGCTTGGCCGTCTATGACGGGAACGGCAACGCCGTTGTGGTGCATCAGCTTTCGGCACCGCTGAGCCAGACGGCCACGACCACGCGCATCGGATCGGCCTATCTGGTCTTCACCGGGAACAGCGTGATCGCTTTGAACGGCAGCACTTTCGACCCGCTGTGGACCGCGGGCGGCGCGCTCGGGTCGCCCGCGCTGATGGCGGGCAAACTGCTGCTGCCGACCACCGGCGCGCTCGCCGTCCTCGACCCGGCCACGGGAACCGAAACCGGTCGGATTCCGGTGGACCGGCCTGGCTATACCGGAAACCCGATCTCGCTCACCGTGATCGGGAGCACCGTGCTGGAACTGCGCGACGGAGAATTGCACGCCTTCGGCTGAGGCACGCGGCGAATCTATTGGTGCCGCCGAGCTCCGACGTCACCATCGAGCTGAAATCGACCACCTGCCGGTGCACGGCGCGGAAGTCCGACTACGACGAGCTCGCAATGGGTGACCACGAGCGATCCGTTGCTCGCGAACTACCAGGCCGAGGTCTGGCGGCCGGTGCCGCTGACAGTGCTCGAGATCGAGCGGCCGACAGGATCGTAGTCCGCTTCGTCACCGTCGCGGGGAGACCACAGTGCCGCTCCATGATCAACGGTGGACCATCATGGAGGCATGTCCGCACTCGACGATGCCCGCGTTGTGCTGCTTCGGCACGGCGAGACCAGCTGGTCAACACAGCGGCGGCACACCGGCCGCACCGATCTCCCGCTCACCGAGCGCGGCGAAGAACAGGCCAGGACGGCAGGCGAGTTGCTCGCCACGCTGAAATTGCGGAATCCGTTGGTGCGCACCAGCCCCCGACTACGGGCGATGCGCACCGCGGAGCTGGCCGGGCTCACCGGCGCCGTGGTCGACGACGACCTCGCCGAATGGGACTACGGCGCCTACGAGGGATTGACCACCCCGCAGATCCGCGAGTCCGCGCCCGGATGGACCATCTGGACCGGCCCGGTCCCGGACGGTGAGACCGCACAGCAGGTGCGCGAGCGCGCCGACCGGGTGCTGGCCGACGTGGCGCCCGCGCTGCCGGAGCGGGATATCGTGCTGGTGGGGCACGGCCACTTCTCCCGCGCGCTGATCGCCCGCTGGGCCGAATTCGACGTCCGGGAGGGCCGCCGATTCGCCATGTCGACCGGCGCGCTGACCGTGCTCGGCTACGAACACGACGCGCGCACGATTCGCACGCACAACCTGGTACACAACGGAGCGTCACTGTGACCCGACCTGCCACCGACCCCACCGCCGTCGACCTCGGCGCCGCCGTCCTGCGCCGCGCCGTCCCGTCCGACGTGCCCGGCCTGGTCGACCTCATCTACGACCTCGCCGATTACGAGAAGGCACGGCACGAGTGCACGGTCACCGCCGAGCAGCTGCGCTCCGCGCTGTTCGGCGCGGAACCGAAGGTGTTCGCGCACGTGGTGGCGGACGAGTCGAGGCTGCTCGGCTGCGCCATCTGGTTCCTCAACTTCTCCACCTGGGACGGCGTGCACGGCATCTACCTGGAGGACCTCTACGTCCGGCCGGAGACCAGGGGCAAGGGCTACGGCAAGGCCCTGCTCACAGCCCTGGCGAAGGAAGCGGTCGAGCACGGCTACAGCCGCGTCTCCTGGGCGGTGCTGACCTGGAACAAGCCCTCGATCGACTTCTACGAATCGATCGGCGCCGTAGCCCAGGACGAATGGCTGGGCTATCGGCTGGCCGGCGACGCGCTCGGCAAGCTGGCCGCCGACGCGCGGTAGCGCGGATGTCCTGGTTCCCGCCGCTCGATCTCGCGTCCTGGCCCACCACTGCCGAATCGGCCATGGCCCTGCAGGACGAATTGCGGCCGCTGGTCACTCCGGTCGCCCCGCCCGGTACCCGTTTCCGCACGATGGCCGGACTCGACTCGGCCTACGACGACACCGGCGCCGTGGCCACGGCCGTCGTCGTCTTGGCGGCGGACACCCTGCGACCGGTCGCCTCCGCGGTCGCGCACGGCGTCGCCGATTTCCCGTACGTGCCCGGCCTGCTGGCTTTCCGGGAGATCCCGGCCACCCTCGCCGCGCTCGAAAAGCTCGACAGCGCACCGGATCTGCTGGTCTGCGACGGCCAGGGACTCGCCCATCCGCGCCGCTTCGGCCTCGCCTGCCATCTCGGACTGCTCACCGGCGTGCCGACGATCGGCGTGGCGAAGACGGTGTGGGGCGATTACGCCGAACCGGGCCCGCAACGCGGCGCGGCCACCGACATCACCATCGACGGAGCGGTGGTGGGACGGGCGTTGCGCACCAGAACCGGCGTCAAGCCGGTGTTCGTCTCCGTGGGGCACCGCATCGACCTCGACACCGCCTGCGCACAGGTGCTGGCACTGACCCCGCGCTACCGGCTACCGGAGACCACCCGGCACGCCGACCACCTCTGCCGCGCGGCGCTGCGCACGGCCACCGGGAACTATTCCGGTTCGACGCCGTAGTCCTGCGCCATCCAGCGGGTGGACGGCGGCGCGAACAGCAGCACCAGCGCGGCGACCGCGACCACCCCGAGCACCGTGCCGTAGACCGGCTGATGCGAGTCGGTGAGCAGCGACCAGGTGACCGGGAGCAACAGCAGCTGCGCGATGACGGCGATGGCGCGACCCCAGCGTTTCCCCAGCAGGAGCCCGATGCCTGCGGCCAGCACCGCCCCGCCGAGGATGCCGAACCAGGCCGCCGTGCCGTAGCCGCTGGTCGCGGACTGGTCGTGCCCGAGCAGTCCCCGCACCACCAGCACGATCGCGAAGCCGACGGCGACGACGCCTTCGAGCGTCACCAATCCACCGGCCGCCCGCACCGTCGTCGGCGCCGTTCCCGCGGCCGCGCTCTTGTCGCTCACGATCGCGCCTCGCTCGGCTCCGTCGTGCGCCGCAGCGCACGGTGTCCTCGCTTTCCTTGCTGACGCTCGTTCACGCGGCAAGCCTACGACCCCGCTGGTCCGCGTCATCGTCCTGGCGTATGCCGGGCAACGGCATCCGGCGCATCGCTCGCCGCTTTTCCAGGGCCGGTCGGCCGCCAACTAGGCTGCCATCGTGCGGACGCTGCTGATCGTGAACCCGAATGCCACCTCGACGACACCGGCGACCCGGGACCTACTCGCGCACGCGTTGGAGAGCCGCACTCAGCTGACCGTTGCGCATACCCAGCATCGCGGCCACGCCGCGGAACTGGCCCAATGGGCAGCCACGAACGAGATGGACCTGATCGTCGTGCACGGTGGCGATGGGACGGTCAACGAGACCGTCAACGGCTTTCTGCCGCTGCCCGTCCTCGACGACGGTCAAGCCTGGTTGCCACGCCTGGGCGTGATCCCGGGCGGCTCGGCCAACGTCTTCGCCAGGGCGCTCGGCATCTCCCCCGACCCGGTGACCGCGACCAACCAGCTCATCGACCTGCTCACGCTGGACGCCGATCGCCGGATCGGTCTCGGGCTGGCCGACGACCGCTGGTTCTGCTTCAGCGCAGGCGTCGGACTCGACGCCGACGTCTGCGAGGCGATCGACGCGAGCCGCGCCCGCGGCCGCGCCGCCACTCCGGCACGCTACGTTCGAACAACCGTGCGACAATTCTTCCGGGCAAAGCGCAAGGAACCCGGCGTTCGGGTCGAAATTCCCGGCCGGGAGCCCGTGGACGAGGTGCATTACGCCTTCGTTACCAACACCACACCGTGGACATATCTGAATGCCACGCCGGTGCACACCAACCCCGGCACCCGGTTCGAAACGGGCCTCGGAGTGTTTGCGGTGCGCTCCATGGCCGTCCTCCCGACGCTCCTGCTCGCGCGCCAGCTCCTGGCGGCCAACGGGAATCCCAAGTCCCGCAATTTATTTCGCGAAGACGACGTTCCCGCCGTACGAATCGAGTCCAAAGAACCGATCGGCCTGCAAATCGATGGCGACTTCATCGGGAAGCGCAACGTGGTGGATTTCACTGCCGTGCCCGATGTCCTGGCCGTCGTCGCGCCGAGACCGCGCTGAGCGGCGAAACACCGGGAAAAACATCGCGGTTAGTGGTGCGAAATCCCGATAGAGCGAGTACAAAGGACCGGGCAGGCTTCCCCACAGCGGGGGCCTTCAGAGCGTGAGCTTCCCCACGGTGCACCGCGTGCCTATTGACATCTACGGTGTTCGTGAAAGCATTCACAAGCAACCGTGCGGAAACATTCGAGTCGCACAAGTGAACGAACCACAAACCATCGGCGCCCTGCGCGGCGCCCAGCAAAGGAGCAGAGGAATGGACTGGCGCCACAAGGCCATCTGTCGCGATGAGGACCCCGAGCTGTTTTTCCCCGTGGGTAACAGTGGTCCGGCGCTCGCGCAGATTGCCGATGCCAAGCTGGTCTGCGCTCGCTGCCCCGTAACCGCCGACTGCCTGTCCTGGGCCCTGAAGTCCGGACAAGACGCCGGCGTGTGGGGTGGTATGAGCGAGGACGAGCGCCGCGCGCTCAAGCGTCGCAACGCGCGCACCCGCACCCGCACCGTCGTCTGATCTCCAGACGACCGGCCTTACCGGGCCATTCAGCCCGGCCCGGTAACGCATTTCAGCCCGGCACCCAAAGGTGCCGGGCTGTGTTGTTTTTGCACGCTCGTCCGCGAACTGGAAATGACCGGTCTCGCTTCGCGACGAATCCGGAAGCCGACCAATGCGGTTCGCCGGACGGCAATATCGGCAGCGCGGATCAGAGCGCGGCGCGGGCCGCGGTTCGACTCGCGGACGAGCGGAACTTGTGGGAAAGTGGTTGGTTTCCAAGCGGGTTGGGACGGTCGCGAATCAGTGCGACACCTCGCATTCCACTCGTTGCGGACATTCGGGAAGTAACCGTGCCGCAAGCCGCACACCGCGTCCGAGAATGGCCTTTCCGCGACATCCGAGCAACAGCGCGCAGCGGGCACGACCGATAGCGCGGGCGACGGATCCGGCACCGCCCGCTCCCGGCTATCGAAACTACGGCGCTGCCCGGCACGACTTGACGCGATGATCAACGCGAGCCGCAGCTCACGGCCCGAACGCACTGGTCAGCGGCCGGAACGTCGGCCCAGCGGAACGCGAAGGACGGCATCGGTACCGATGTCGGCGCCGGGGTGCAAGCCGATGGAGCCGCCGAGTTCGGCCGTCACCAAGGTGCGGACGATCTGGAGGCCGAGCCGATCGGAGGACTCCAGGCTGAACCCGGGCGGCAGACCGCGGCCGTCATCGCTGATGATCACGTCGAGCCAGCGGGCCGAACGCTCGGAACGGATTGTCACCGTGCCGTTTTCGCCCGAGTCGAAGGCATGCTCGATGGCGTTCTGCACCAGTTCGGTGAGCACCATCACCAAGGGGGTGGCGCGTTCGGCGGAGAAGACGCCGAGCGAACCGGCGCGGCGCACCTTGATGCGCGTGGTGTGCACCGTGGCCACGTCGGCCATGATCGGCAGCAGCCGGTCCACGACCTCGTCGAGATCGACCTCTTCGTCCACCGACATCGACAGCATCTCGTGCACCGAGGCGATGGAGGTGACCCTGCGCACCGATTCGGTGAGCGCGACCTGCGCCTCCTCGTTCTCGGTGCGGCGAGCCTGCAGGCGCAGCAGCGCGGCGACGGTCTGCAAGTTGTTCTTGACCCGGTGGTGGATCTCCCGGATGGTGGCGTCCTTGCTCAGCAGCGCGCGATCGCGCCGCTTGACCTCGGTGACGTCGCGGACGAGCACCGCGGCGCCGGCCAGCTCACCGTGCGGGCGCAACACGAGGGTGCGCAGCAGCACGGTGGCTCCGCGCGCCTCCACCTCCATCCGGCGTCCGGTCCGCCCGGCCAGGGCGGCTTGGATGTCGCCGACCACTTCCTGGGCATCGAACGGGTCGGTGATCAGCGAACGGGTGGTGACGGCGAGATCCTGGCCTGCCAAGTCGGCCTGCAAACCCATCCGGTGGTAGGCCGACAGCGCGTTCGGGCTGGCGTAGACGACGATGCCCTCGGTGTCGAGCCGGATGAATCCGTCCCCCGCGCGCGGGCTGGAATGGGTGGCCGCGCGATCCTCGGTGGTCGGGAAGGTGCCGTCGGCGATCATCTGGCACAGATCGTCCGCGCACGCCACGTAGGCGCTCTCCAGCTGACTGCGCACCCGGGAGCGTTGCCGATCGGTGTCCCTGCTCAGCACCGCGATCACGTCGTCGCCGCAGCGCACCGGTATGGCCTCGCGGACCGCGGGCACCGGATGCGGGTGATAGACGCCGGAGGCCTCGACCTCACTGTCGGCTCGTACGGTCTTGCCGGTGAGCAGCGCCTCGAACACCTGCGGATGGTCGGTCCGCAGCGCGACCGTGCCCACCAGGTCCTCCTGGTGCACGGTGGGCGCGGTGGTGGGACGGCACTGCGCGACGCAGACGATGTCCGCGCCGTCCGTCACCGGTCCCGCACCGACCCACAGCAGCAGATCGGCGAAGGACAGATCGGACAGCAACTGCCAATCGCCCACCACGCGCTGCAGATGATCCACGGCGACGCCGGGTAGGTCGGTGTGCTCGGCCAGCAGCTCGCTCAGTGTCGCCATGCAGATCTACCGCCGCAATCGATCAGGAGATGACCGCGATGAGGTGGCCCGCCTTGATCGCGTCGCCTTCCTTGACACCGATCGAGGTCACCGTGCCACTGGACTCCGCGACCACCGGGATCTCCATTTTCATCGACTCGAGGATCACCAGGGTGTCGCCCTCCTGGACTTCGTCGCCTTCCTCGGCGACCACCTGGTAGACGACCGACACCAGCTCGGCGAGTACTTGCTCAGCCATGACACCCCATATCCTCGTTGGCCTGCATCCGCTGACGGTACAGCCAACCACACGTGAAAGAATGGCCTTCAATCAGAAGGGAGACTACTCATGGGTAAGCGCGGACGTAAGAAGCGTAGCCGCAAGGGAAACGCGGCCAACCACGGCAAGCGGCCCAACGCCTGAGCGCTACGCTCGGCCCGCAAGCACGAAGCGGCACGCACTTCCAGCAGGGAGGCGTGCCGCTCGCGTTTCGCGGATCGGCGATGCGTACCTTCGCCTTCTTCAGTCGGAGGTCTCGACCGAAGTCTCCGTGGTCACGGTCGTCCGGCGGATCTCGATGGTCAGGCGCTCACGCAGCGACTCGGGTGCGCGATCACCGCCACATTTGCGGCTCAGCAGGCTCTTGACCTTCTCCTCGATGCCGTAGGCCTCGATACACGGACTGCAGTGCTCCATGTGGTGCTGCAATCGTTCCCGAGTCGCGTCGTCGCACTCGCCGTCCAGCATCAGCCACACGTCGGCGAGCACCGCCGTGCAGTCGAGCTCCATGTCGGGGTCCCGCTCGGTACTCACTGCTTGACCTCCTGGCGTTCCCCCGAACGGTTGAATCCACGCTCGCGCGCGACATCGGCGAGCAAACCCTTCAGTTGCTTCCGGCCGCGGTGCAGCCGGGACATCACCGTACCGATGGGAGTGCCCATGATGTCGGCGATTTCCTTGTACGGGAAACCCTCGACGTCGGCGTAGTACACCGCCATGCGGAACTCCTCAGGCAGTTCCTGCAACGCGGCCTTGATGTCGTCGTCCGGTAGCGCGTCCAGCGCCTCGACCTCGGCCGAGCGCAGCCCCTGCGACGTGTGCTCGGCGGTCGCCGCCAGCTGCCAGTCGGTGATCTCGTCGGTCGGATACTGCGCGGGCTGGCGCTGCTTCTTGCGGTAGGAGTTGATGTAGGTGTTGGTCAGGATCCGGTACAGCCAGGCACGCAGATTGGTGCCCTCCCGGAACGACTTGAAGCCCTGGTAGGCCTTCACGTAGGTCTCCTGGACCAGGTCCTCGGCATCCGCCGGGTTCCTGGTCATGCGCAGCGCGGCGCCGTAGAGCTGGTCGAGCAGCGGGAGCGCGTCCCGTTCGAACCGCTGCGCCAGCTCGGCATCGTCGACGGCGGCGACATCGTCGGCCGCCACGTCATCGTCGCTCGTCACACCTGTCCCTTCGATCGCCGTACCTGCCAAATCTACCGGCATCGGCACATCGAAGGAGAATCCGCCGTCGGTCGGGGACACGTCGGTCCCTACCGGGCGGTCATCGAGCAGCACGGGCACAGGCATCTCCTTCACGTCTCCATAGGGCCTGCTCACGCGGTGGAAATCATTCCGAGCGCGGTGTACCGGCTACAACATGCGCGACGCGTCCGGTGTTCCCACCCGCCACCGGCTCCCGGCGAATTTGCAGGAAATCCCGTTGCGGGCAGGGTCACAGCCGCCGTTAGGGTTTGGCCCATGGCAGCAGGCTCGACTCCCGCGATCCGCGCGTTGACCCAGGCGAAGGTGTCCCATCGCGTGCACGCCTACAAGCACGATCCGCGCTCCGACTCCTACGGCACCGAGGCGGTCGACGCGCTGGGCGCCGAACTCGGAGTCGCGGCCGAGCAGATCTTCAAGACCCTGGTCATCGAATTGGCCACCGGCGCGCTCGCGGTGGCCGTGCTTCCGGTGCCGAACACGTTGTCGCTCAAAGCCGCGGCGGCGGCGCTGGGCGCGTCGAAGGCGAGCATGGCGGACAAGACGCGAGCGGAGAAGACGACCGGATACGTCCTCGGCGGCATCTCCCCGCTCGGTCAGCGCAAACGGCTGCCCACCGTGATCGACGACTCGGCGTTGGCCTGGGACCGGATGCTGTGCAGCGCCGGACGGCGCGGACTGGAGATCGAGCTCGCGCCCGCCGACCTGGTCCGGCTGACCGCCGCGGTGACCGCGCCCGTGACATCCGCGTAATTCCGCCACGATCGCCGCGATCTGTGCGTTACTGAACTGGCCAGATAGACCCGACTCGAGGATGTGATGCGAATGTCTACGCAGCAGCGTGTGCGCACCGTGATCGTCGCGTTGTTCGGAGCTCTCGTCTTGGCTCTCGGTTCGGTAACGCTCCTCGCCCCCGAGGCAGCCGCCGCGCCGGACAGCCCGCAGATCACGCAGGTCAGCGATTCCGTGTTCGACTTCGGCGGTCAGGGTTCGAAGAGCGACGACAAGTCCGGGAAAGCCGAGAAGCTCAGCGGCAATGTCACCACCAAGCTGATCGACTTGGTCGCCGGAATCATCAAGTGCGGCTTGAATATCGCTTCACCCAGCGTCAAGTGCAGTCTGTGATTTTTGCAGCGCCTTCGGCGCTGCGTGTTCGCGGCCCCTTTATGGCTCGTGTCCGAGTGACCGCCGCTTGCTCCTTCGTCGCCTACGCGGCGGCCACTCGGACACGAGCCGGGCCGCGAACGCGGCAGCCGCTCGGACGCGTTGAGCCGACTGCGGACGAGCCACGGCCGCCATCACCTGGGCGCAGCAAGCCATTCCGTTGTCGGACCCGGGCGCTCGTTCGTGGTGGAGATTCAAGCGGTGCGGATGTCCGATTGCACGCCGATCCAGCACGGCACGCCCCATGTGCCTGCGGCGGCGCGGGATCCGGCGGTGGGGTAGCCGGCGCTCACAGCAGGGTGATCTGCTCTGCTTCCTTTTGATCGTCCACCGGGGCGAGCAGTTCGGGGCCGTTGTTGCGCACGCTGTTGACCAGGGATGGGACCGGGCGGGGCACGATGGCGGCGACCGTCTCCTCGGACGGCGTCTCCAGCAGGCTCGCCGGGGCCGGGTGATCCGGGTCCAGCCACGCGTCCCAGTGTTCCCGTGGCATGGGCAGCGGCATCCGGTCGTGGATGCGGGTGAGGTCGCCGACCGCGTCGGTGGTGAGAATGGTGCACGACAGCAGCGGTCGGCTCTCCGGTTGCGACCGGTCGCGCCAGACCGACCACAGGCCTGCCATGTAGAGACGGGAACCGTCCGCGTTGGCCATGTAGTAGGGATGCTTGGCGGCTTTGCCTTTCTCGCCGTTCGGCTCGACGACCCACTCGTACCAGCCATCCATCGGCACCAGGCAGCGCCGGGACTTCACCGCGTCACGGAAGGACGGCGTGGTGGCGGCCTTGTCGGCGCGGGCGTTGAACAGCGGTTTGCCTTTGACCGGTACACCGGGCTCGGCCGCTTTGGTCCATACCGGGATCAGGCCCCAGCGCATGCGCCGGATACGCAGTTTCGGGTCGTCGTCTTCGTGGTCTCGGTCGTGCCGCTCGACCACGGTGAGCACCTGCGTCGTCGGAGCGACGTTGTAATTGGTGAACGAGCTCTCGTCGGCCGCGCCGGTCTCGTCGAGCGCATCCAACTCCACCGCGAGCCTGCCGGGATTGGTCGTGGTCGCATATCGTCCGCACATATCCCGATAGTCCCACTCGCCACCGACAGCGTCGGGGACAATTGGTGCATAGCTGGTGACCTGTTGAGAGTTGTGGCATAGCATTCTCTCATCGGAGGACGGGCTGCCCGTCCACTCGGACATGCGCATCGACCGTCGACCGCAGACGGCAAGAGGAGAACCACTGTGACATCCACCGACACCAAACCGGCCGATCACGATACGGCACTGACGTCGGTCAATCCGGCGACAGGCGAGGTGATCGGCACGCACGTCATCGCCGACGACGCCGCGGTGGCCGCCGCGGTCGCCAAGGCTCGCGCAGCGGCCGCCACCTGGGGCGCGCTGAGTTTCGATGAGCGGCGCACGCATCTGCTGCGCTGGTCGAGCAAGCTGGTGCAGAAATCGGAGGAATTCTGCGCCCTGATCCACGCGGAGAACGGCAAGCCGCTCGACGACGCCTTCCTGGAATTGATGCTCGCGCTCGAGCACATCTCCTGGGCGGCCAAGAACGCCAAGAAGGTGCTCGGCCCCAAGCGGGTCTCCCCTGGCGCGCTGATGTCGAACTTCAGCGCCCGGCTCGAGCAGCGCCCGCTCGGTGTCGTCGGCGTGATCGGCCCGTGGAACTACCCGGTCTACACACCGAACGGTTCCATCGCCTACGCGCTGGCCGCGGGCAACACCGTCGTGTTCAAGCCGAGCGAGTACTCCACCGGCATCGGCAATTTCCTCGCCGACGCTTTCGCCGAAGCCAATCGTGAACTGCCCGAGGGCGTGTTCAGCACGATCAACGGGTATGGCGCCACGGGTGCGGCGCTGGTCCGCTCGGACGTCGACAAAATCGCGTTCACCGGCTCCACCGCCACGGGTAAGCGGATCATGGCCGCCGCCGCCGAACGGCTCACCCCCGTGCTGCTGGAGTGCGGCGGCAAGGACGCGGTGATCGTCGCCGCCGACGCCGACATCAAGGCCGCGGCGGACGCGGTCGCTTGGGGCGCCACCGCCAACAGCGGTCAGACCTGCGCGGGCGTCGAGCGGGTCTACGTCGACCGCTCGGTGCGCGAGGAGTTCGTCGCGGAGGTCAAGCGCATCCTCACCGACATCAAGCCCGGCTCCGGCGACAAGGCCGCCTACGGCCCGATGACCATGCCGAGCCAGATCGACATCGTGCGCCGCCATATCGACGACGCGCTGAAGAACGGCGGCACCGCGGTGCTCGGCGGCCCCGAGTCGGTCAAGGCGCCGTTCATCGAACCGGTCGTACTGGTCGACGTGGACGAGAACTCCGAGGCGGTGGCCGAGGAGACCTTCGGCCCGACCATCACCATCCGCACCGTCGACGGCGTCGACGAGGCGGTGGAACTGGCCAACAACTCCAAGTACGGCCTGTCCTCGGCGGTCTACTCGAAGAAGAACGGCCTGGACATCGCGCGCAGGCTGCGCGTCGGCGCCACCTCGGTGAACTCGGTGCTCGCCTTCGCCGCCATCCCCGGCCTGCCCTTCGGCGGCGTCGGCGATTCCGGCATCGGCCGCATCCACGGCGAACCGGGTCTGCGCGAGTTCACCCGTCCGCACTCGATCGCGGTGCAGCGCTTCACCGTTCCCGGTATGGCGCTGCTGAGCTACAGCCGCACCGACTCCACGATGAAGCTGCTGCGCAAGCTCGTCCCGTTCCTGCACGGACGGCACAAGTAGGAATCCCACGGCACGGGCCGGGCACTCGACCTCGTCGAGCACCCGGCCCGTGCCGTAGGTGACACCCGCCGATCGGTGCCGGCGAGCCACCAAGCAGCCGCGAACACCAGCACAGCAGGCGACAAAGGAACAAGCGGCAGTCGGACTGAGCCGGTGCCGGCCATAACAAACGGCATGCACTCGATAGCAAGCTCCGACACCTACGCTCCCAGCGCACCGCAACTCCCAGTTTCGAGCGAAGCGAGACCGAGCATCCGCCCGTTCGCGGCCCGGCTCGCGTGTGCACGGCCGCCGCGTACGCGACGAAGGAGCAAGCGTCGGGCGCGCACACGCGCGCCACAAGAGGGCCGCGAACACCCAGCGCCGCAGGCGCTGGAAAACTAGCACCGTGTGATGATGGACGAGTGAACTTCTGGCCAGCGCCCCATGTCGAGGTCCCCGTACACGCGACCGTGACCCTGCCCGGATCGAAATCGATCACGAACCGGGCGCTCATCCTGGCCGCACTGGCCGACGGTCCGTCCACCATCACCGGTGCGCTGCGCAGCCGGGACACGAACCTGATGATCGCCGCGCTGCGCGCGCTCGGTGCGGGCATCGAGGGCGCGGGCGACACGTTGACCGTCACCCCGGCGCCGTTGGGCGGCGGCACGGTCGACTGCGGGCTCGCCGGCACGGTGATGCGCTTCCTGCCGCCGGTCGCCGCCCTGGCGTCGGGCGATGTCGCGTTCGACGGTGACGAACAGGCCAGGATCCGGCCGCTGCGCACGATCCTGGACGCGCTGCGCTCGCTCGGCGCCGATATCGACGGCGACGCACTGCCGTTTACCGTGCACGGCAAGGGCGCCCTGCGCGGCGGCACCGTGACGATCGACGCGTCCGGGTCGTCGCAGTTCGTCTCGGGCCTGCTGCTGTCGGCCGCGCGCTTCGACGAGGGACTGGTGGTGCACCACGACGGCAAGGCGCTGCCCTCGATGCCGCACATCGAGATGACCGTGGAGATGCTGCGGCGCGCCGACGTGCGGGTGCAGGCGCCCGCGGACAGCTTCAAGGCGCAGACCTGGACCGTGGAGCACGGGCCGATCCGCGCCGTGGACTGGGAGATCGAGCCGGACCTGTCCAACGCCACCCCGTTCCTGGCCGCGGCCGCGATCACGGGCGGCACGGTCAGCATCCCGCACTGGCCGCGGCTGACCACCCAGCCGGGCGACGTCATCCGCGAGATCCTCGTGCGGATGGGCGCGGAAGCGCGAATCTTCGACGGCGTGCTCACCGTGCACGGCCCCGACCGGCTCGCAGGCATCGATATCGACCTGCACGACGTAGGTGAGCTGACGCCCACCGTCGCCGCGCTGGCCGCGCTGGCCGACTCCCCGTCCGTGCTGCGCGGCATCTCCCATCTGCGCGGGCACGAGACCGACCGGCTGGCCGCGCTGTCCACCGAGATCAACCGCCTCGGCGGCAAGGTGACCGAGACCGAGGACGGACTGGAGATCGTGCCCACCGAACTGCACGGCGGCAGGTGGCACTCCTACGCCGATCACCGGATGGCCACGGCGGGAGCCATTCTCGGCCTCCGGGTGCCCGGCGTCGAGATCGAGGACATCGGGACCACGGCCAAGACGCTGCCGAACTTCGTCGCTTTGTGGGAGCAGATGCTCGCGCCCGCGCTATCCGACGAAGGAGCGGCGCACTGAGCCGGGGACGACGATCCGCGTCCAGCTACGACGAATCCGATGTCCGGGTTCGTCCGGGGCGTAGCTCCCGTCCCCGCACCAAGACCCGGCCGCAGCACAGCGACGCCGAGCCGGCCATGGTGGTCTCGGTCGACCGGGGCCGGTGGGGATGTGTGCTCGGCGGCGATCCGGATCGCCGCATCGTCGCGATGCGCGCCCGCGAACTGGGCCGCACTCCGATCGTGGTCGGCGACCAGGTGGACGTGGTCGGCGACCTGTCCGGGCGACCGGATACCCTCGCGCGCATCGTCCGGGTCGCCGACCGCCGGACGGTGCTGCGCCGCACCGCCGACGACACCGATCCGTTCGAGCGCATCGTGGTCGGCAACGCGGAGCGGCTGTTCATCGTGGTCGCGCTCGCCGACCCGCCTCCGCGCACCGGCTTCGTGGAACGCGCCATGGTCGCCGCGTACGCCGGTGGGCTGCAACCGGTTCTGTGCTTGACCAAACACGATCTGGCGGCCGATTCCGAATTCGCCGCCGCTTTCGACGATCTCGACCTCACCATCGTCTACGGCGGCATCGACGATCCGCTCGATGCGGTACTCGATCTGCTCACCGATCACCTCACCGCGCTGATCGGCCACTCCGGCGTGGGCAAGTCCACGCTGGTGAATCGCCTTGTGCCGGAGGCGGAGCGGGCCGTGGGCGAGGTATCCGGGGTGGGCAAGGGCAAGCACACCTCCACCCAATCGGTCGCGCTCCCGCTACCCGGCGGCGGGTGGGTCATCGACACGCCGGGCGTGCGGTCGTTCGGTCTGGCGCACATCACGCCGGACGACGTCATCGCCGCGTTCACCGACCTCGCCGACGCTATCGAGGACTGTCCGCGGGGCTGCACCCATCTCGGTCCGCCCGCCGATCCCGAATGCGCGCTGGACCAATTGCCGGGCAAGGAACACCGGGTGGCGGCCATCCGCCGCCTGCTGGTCGCCCTGAACTCCAACGATCCCTGGTAATCGCCTCGGCAGGCCGTCGAGACTCAGTCGAAAAGCCGACCGATCATCGCGCTCTGCCCACTTTGCAGCACATGCGCGGCGGTCAGCGGAATCCAGAAGCACTCCAACTTCGTCGGCGGGGCCAGGCCGTCGTGGTCCTCCTGACTCGCCCACCGTTCGGGTGTGGTTCGGGGTAACACGCAGACACGACGGTAAATCCCCCTTGCGAAGACGCTTCGACATACGGAAAACAACGAAGGCGCCCAGGAAATCCTGAGCGCCTTCGTGATTCAGCGGATCAGTGACGACGGCGCGACTTCGGGCCGCGACGTCCCTTCGCCTCCGCGCGGGCGGCCTCGCGGCGCTCGCGACGGGTGGGCTGCGGCCCACCGTCCACGCCGTACTCCTCGGCGTCGCTGTGTACCGCGGCGCGGCCGCCCTCGTCGGGGCCGGAGTAGCTGAAACCGCGCGGGGCGGTGTCATCGATACCCCTGGCGCGCAGGGCCGCCGGTGCGGCGTGGCCGTTGGCGACCTGAGCCTCCTCGGTGGGCAGCGGGCGCGGAGCGGTCATCGCTCCCACCGGCGAACGAAGACCCTGGCCGACGGCGACGCCTTCCGGCTGCGGCTGCTGCACCTCGACCTGCAGGTTGAACAGGAAGCCGACCGACTCCTCCTTGAGGCCGTCGAGCATCGCGGTGAACATGTCGAAGCCCTCGCGCTGGTACTCCACCAACGGGTCGCGCTGCGCCATGGCCCGCAGGCCGATGCCCTCCTTGAGGTAGTCCATCTCGTAGAGATGCTCACGCCACTTGCGGTCGAGCACCGACAGCAGCACCTGCCGTTCCAGATTGCGCATGCTGCCCTCGCCCGCCAGGCCGTCGATCTCGGCTTCGCGGCGCTCGTAGGCGTCGTGCGCGTCGTCCAGCAGCGCCTCGAGCAACTCCTCGCGCGTGAGCTCGCCCGCCTCGCCGACCTCGGTCTCGCCGGTCAGGTCCCGGTAGTCCAGGCTCACCGGGTACAGCGTCTTCAGCGCCGTCCACAGCTTCTCCAGATCCCAGTCCTCGACATAGCCCTCGGCGGTGGCGCCGTCCACGTAGGCGGTGATCACATCGGTGATCATGCTCTGGACCTGGCCCTCCATGTCCTCGCCGCGCAGGATCCGATCGCGCTCGCCGTAGATGACGGTGCGCTGCTGGTTCATCACCTCGTCGTACTTGAGGACGTTCTTGCGGATCTCGAAGTTCTGCTGCTCGACCTGCGTCTGCGCGCTCTTGATGGCCTTGGAGACCATCTTCGCCTCGATCGGCACGTCGTCGGGCAGGTTCAGCCGCGTCATGATCGCTTCCAGCGCGGCGCCGTTGAATCGGCGCATCAGCTCGTCGCCCAGCGACAGGTAGAAGCGGGACTCGCCCGGGTCGCCCTGTCGGCCGGAGCGGCCGCGCAGCTGGTTGTCGATGCGGCGCGACTCGTGCCGCTCGGTGCCGAGCACATAGAGGCCGCCCGCCTCGCGCACCAACTCGGCGTCCTCGGCGGTCTGGGCCTTGACCTGGTCCAGGGTGGGCAGCCAGGCGCGCTCGTACTCCTCCGGCGTCTCGACCGGGTCCAGCCCCTGCTTGCGCAGCAGGATGTCGGCGATGATGTCCGGGTTGCCGCCGAGCACGATGTCGGTACCGCGGCCGGCCATGTTCGTCGCGACGGTCACCGCGCCCGGCCGGCCCGCCTCGGCGATGATCTCCGCTTCCTTCTCGTGGAACTTCGCGTTCAGCACGTTGTGCGGAATGCCGCGCTTGGTGAACTGCTTGGACAGGTACTCCGAGCGCTCGACGCTGGTGGTGCCGATCAGCACCGGCTGGCCGTTCTCGTGGCGCTCGGTGACGTCGTCGACCACGGCGGAGAACTTGGCCTCCTCCGTCTTGTAGATCAGGTCGGACTGGTCGGCGCGGATCATCGGCTTGTTGGTCGGGATGGGGACCACGCCGAGGCTGTAGATCTGGTGCAGCTCGGCGGCCTCGGTCTCGGCGGTACCGGTCATGCCGGACAACTTGTCGTAGAGGCGGAAATAGTTCTGCAGGGTGATGGTGGCCAGGGTCTGGTTCTCCGGCTGGATCTCCACCCCTTCCTTGGCCTCGATCGCCTGGTGCATGCCCTCGTTGTAGCGGCGGCCGACCAGGATGCGGCCGGTGAACTCGTCGACGATGATCACCTCGCCGTCGCGGACGATGTAGTCCTTGTCGCGGGTGTAGAGCTCCTTGGCCTTGACGGCGTTGTTCAGGTAGCTCACCAGCGGCGAGTTGGCGGCCTCGTAGAGGTTGTCGATGCCGAGTTGGTCCTCGACGAACTCGACGCCGGCCTCGTGCACGCCGATCGTGCGCTTCTTGATGTCGACCTCGTAGTGCAGGTCCTTCTTCAGCAGCGGCGCGATCCGCGCGAACTCGGCGTACCACTTCGACGAGGCGTCGGCGGGCCCGGAGATGATCAGCGGGGTGCGCGCCTCGTCGATGAGGATGGAGTCGACCTCGTCGACGATGGCGAAGTTGTGCCCGCGCTGCACCAGGTCGTCGAGCGAGTGCGTCATGTTGTCACGCAGGTAGTCGAAGCCGAACTCGTTGTTCGTGCCGTAGGTGATGTCGGCGTTGTAGGCCACCCGCCGCTGCGCGGGGCTCATGCCGGACAGGATCACGCCGACCTCGAGGCCGAGGAAGCGGTGCACGCGGCCCATCCACTCCGCGTCGCGCTTGGCGAGGTAGTCGTTCACCGTGACGACGTGCACGCCGTCGCCGCTGAGCGCGTTCAGGTAGGCGGGCAGCACACAGGTGAGGGTCTTGCCCTCACCGGTCTTCATCTCGGCGATGTTGCCGGTGTGCAGCGCGGCGCCGCCCATGATCTGCACCTTGTAGTGCTTCTGGCTGAGCACCCGCCAGGACGCCTCCCGCGCGACGGCGAACGCCTCCGCCATCAGCTGGCCGAGCGGATCGGTCTCGCCGTCCTCGACCATCTCGGCGTACCGCTCGCGGAACTCGTCGGTTTTGGCCCGTAGCTCCAGGTCGCTGAGGTCCTCGTACTCCGGTTCGAGGGCGAGGACCTGGTCGGCGAAATGCGAGAGCCGCTTGACAATGCGACCCTCACCAATCCGTAGCAACCTCGTCAGTGTCAGCGCAGGCACGGGTCTCGTCAGTCCTCTGGTCGGTGTGTCAAATCGTGTCGTCGGCCCCCGGGCCGGTGCGGCCCACGCGGTTGCGCGGAATCCGCTGCATGCCCCATGGTAATGGTCTGTTGGATGTGCAGCGCCTGCGGCGCTGCGTGGACCTGCCACGAAGTGGTCGCGCCCGGCTGGAGAAGGTGTCCGCCGGGCGACCCGGATGGTTCGGCCATGCATCCCGGTCCGCCCTGTGATCGAATCGGTTCGCAGAACTCGAGTCGACCAGCGTGTCATGGGCCCCCGGCGCGGAAAAACGTGTACGGAATTCATCAGAAATGCCACAACCGCCGGGGCAACGGTTGATGCGGCAGCACAATGAAGCGGGGGCGGCATCGGGAAAAGGAGTACCGGGCAGCGTGATCACGAGACTGACGCCGCAAGACACGGCCTTCTACCGGCTCGAGTCGAGTAGCAACCCGATCCATATCGGCTCTCTCGCGATCGTGCGGAACAGCGATCCCGGCGACAGCTCGGGCGCGCCGATCCTGGACTACGACCGGTTGGTCGATCTCGTCGAGAGCAGGCTCTCGCTGGTACCCAGATACCGGCGCAAAGTGCGGGAGATCCCGCTGTCGCTGGGGCGGCCGGTCTGGGTCGAGGACAGCCGTTTCGACATCACCTACCACATCAGGCGTTCGGCGCTGCCCGGTCCCGGCACCGACGAACAGCTGCACGACCTGGTCGCCCGCCTCGTCTCCCACCCCTTGGACCCGGCCCGGCCGCTGTGGGAGATGTACCTGATCGAACGGCTGTCCGACGGCCGCTGCGCCATCTTCACCAAGACGCATTCCGCCCTGGTGGACGGGGACACCGCGCTCGAGATCGGCCATGTGATCCTCGACGCGGGGCCCGCTCCCCGCGAACTGGCCGGCGACGACTGGATCGCGCCGCGCGAACCCGGTGAGATGGAACTGCTGGTCGGGGCGCTCGCACACCTCGCCGCACAGCCGCGCAAAGCCCTCGAGGTCGCCCGGGAGGCGAGCGCGGGCGCGTTCGCGGTGGTCGGGACGGCGGGCAAGGCGGTCGAGTCGGTGGTCGCCGCCGTGCGCACCGCGGCGACGGGTGCGCCCGCCAGCCCCCTGAACACGCGTACCTCGCGAAACCGGCGCTTCGACGTGGTGCGCACCGACCTGGCGGATTACCGGACGATCCGCAAGCGGTTCGGCTGCTCGACCAACGACGCCATCCTCGCCGTGGTCACCGGCGCTCTGCGCAACTGGCTGCTGTCGCGCGGGGAAGCGCTCACCGAGTCCACCACGCTGCGAGCTGTGGTGCCGATGTCGGTGTACGTCGAGGGAAACGAGGGCGACCAGACGCACTCGGCGAGCGAGGTGTCGTCGTTCCTGATCGATCTGCCGGTGGGCGAACCGAACCCGGTGATGCGGTTGTCGCACATCGCGCACGCCTCCGAACTCAACGGTCGTCAGCGGCGCGGCGTCCGCGCGCGTACGCTCGTGCACCTGGCCGGTTTCGCTCCGGCCAGCCTGCATGCGATGAGTGTGCGAGCGGCGAGTACGTTCGCAGAACACACGTTCAATCTGGTGATCACCAACGCGCCGGGTCCGCAGGCGCCGATGTACATCGGCGGCGCGCGGATGCTGGAGATGTACCCGGTGTCGCCACTGCTGCGCAATCAGGCGTCGAGTATCGGGATCACGTCCTACGACGGGCGTGTCTTCTACGGTCTCAACGCCGACCGCGACGCGATGGCCGACATCGGCGTGCTCGCCACGGCGGTGCGCGATTCCATGGAGGAGATGCTCGGTGCCTGCGTCTGATCAGAAGAAGCTGCGGGTCTACATCCCGGCCACGGTGCCGATGCTGCGCGATCTGGTCGGCAACCGTGAGCTGGCCCCCGTCGGCGGGACCGCGTTCGCGGTGACGCCCGCGCTGCGCGAGGCCTACGCCTCCGGCGACGACGAGGAACTCGGCGAAGTCGCCATGAACGAGGCCGCGCGCGCCTCGCTGCGACTGCTGGCCGCCGAACGCGAGGCGATCGGATCGGAGGACTCCGACGACGAGGCCGCGCCGGCGGCGGGCGGTAACCCGGTTTACCGCCGTGCGGTGATCGCCGCCGACGTGACCGGCGCGAAGCTGCGGCCCGACCTCGACGACGCGGTGGTCCGGCTGGCGGGCCCGATCGGCTACCAGCAGATCGCCTCGGTGCACGTCGACCTGGCCGACGCCGAACCACAGGTTGCCAAGGCCGTCGACGTGGTGGACGCGGCCGATCTCGGCGACACCGACGCCGAGTTCGTCCTCGGCGACGCCGAGGACCATCAATTGGCCTGGTACGCGGCCCAAGAGCTGCCGTTTCTGCTCGAGCTCCTCTGAATCGCCGCGGCGGGCGCCCCACTGACCTGCCGCCGTAACCTACGATGCCGTAACCTTGCTGGCGAGGCCTCCGATCGGCGAGACGGCGGCCCGCGCATCCGACGACAGGGAGACCAACGGCAGCGATGGGTTCGAAAATTGGGAGCTCCGTGCGAAGCGTCCGTGCGTGGCTGGAGGCGCCCGCCGCGAGCGTCGCCGAGCGCGGCGGCAAGCTGAACGTGCTGCGCGGAGCCCTTGCGCGCGTGACCACACCGCTGCTGCCCGACGACTACCTGCACCTGGCCAACCCGCTGTGGTCGGCTCGCGAGCTGCGGGGACGCATCGTCGAGGTACGCAAGGAGACCGCCGATTCCGCGACGCTGGTGATCCAGCCGGGATGGGGCTTCGACTTCAAATACCAGCCCGGCCAGTACATCGGCATCGGCATCCTGGTGGACGGCCGCTGGCATTGGCGCTCGTATTCGCTGACCTGTCCGCCGAATTGGTCCGACCCCGGCCACGGCGGCAAGCGGCTGATCTCCATCGCCGTGAAGGCGATGCCGGAAGGCTTCCTGTCCAGCCACCTGGTCAGCGGCGTGCCGGTCGGCACCGTCGTCCGGCTCGCCGCCCCGCAGGGCGGTTTCGTACTGCCGTCCCCGCCGCCGGAGAAGGTGCTGTTCCTCACCGCGGGCAGCGGCGTCACGCCGGTGATCGCCATGCTGCGCGCGATGGACCGCCGCGAGGTGTTCACCGACGTGGTGCACCTGCACTCCGCGCGCACTTCCGACGACGTGATGTTCGGCGCGGAGCTGGGCGCGCTGCGCGACCGCAATCCCGGCTTCGACACCCGCCTGCATCTCACCGCCGAGCGGGGCAAATTCGCCCTCGCCGATCTCGACACCGAGATCCCCGACTGGCGCGAACGCCAGACCTGGGCGTGCGGCCCGGCCGGAATGCTCGACGAGATCGAGAACCACTGGCGCGACGCGGGGCTGTCGGACCGGCTGCACGTGGAGCGCTTCGAGATCGAACGCTCCGCGGTCGGTGCGGGCGGCACGGTCACCTTCGGCAAGACCGGTCGCAGCGTCGATGCCGACGGCGCGACCAGCCTGCTCGAGGCCGGTGAGTCCGCCGGTGTTCAGATGCCGTTCGGCTGCCGGATGGGCATCTGCCAGACCTGCGTGGTCACCTTGAGTTCCGGACACGCGCGCGACCTGCGCAACGGTGAGGAGCGCCGCGAAGGCGACAAGGTGCAGACCTGCATCTCGGCGGCGGCGGGCGACTGCACCCTGGACGTCTAGTCCGGCAGGTACCCTCGAGGTGTATCGAGTAGGGAAAGGACCCCGGTGGCCATCACCGACATCAAGGCGTTCGCGCATCTCACGGCGGCCGATATCGAGACACTGGGGCAGGAACTCGATTCCATCCGGCGTTCGGTGGAGCTGTCGCGCGGCGAGCGCGACGCGAAGTACATCCGGCGCACCATCGCGGCGCAACGCGGTCTCGAGGTAGCCGCCCGGGCGGTGCTGTTCGGCAGCCGCAACCGCTGGGCCTGGCTGGCAGGCACCGCGATGCTGTCGGTGGCCAAGATCATCGAGAACATGGAGCTCGGGCACAACGTCAGCCACGGGCAATGGGACTGGATGAACGACCCGGAGATCCACTCCAGTTCGTGGGAGTGGGATATGACCGGCCCCTCCGCGCAGTGGCGCCGGGCGCACAACTACTCCCACCACACCTACACGAATGTGCTGGGCAAGGACGAGGACCTCGGTTTCGGCATCCTCCGGATGACCCGGGACGAGCAGTGGCGGCCGATCCATCTGGTGCAGCCGCTGGCGAACCTGCTGCTCGCCGCGACCTTCGAGTGGGGCATCGCGCTGCACGACTGGAGCATCGACAAGGAGCTGTCGGACACCCCGCGCTGGGAGGTCGCCTCCGGTCCGAACGTGGAGTTCGCCCGCAAGATCTGCCGTCAGGTGGCCAAGGACTACCTCATCCATCCCGCGCTGACGGGTCCGGCGTTCAAGCACACGCTGAAGGCCAACGCGATGGCGAACCTGGTGCGCAATCTGTGGGCGTACGCGGTGATCTTCTGCGGGCACTTCCCCGACGGCGCGGAGAAGTTCACCGTCGAACAGCTGGAGAACGAGACCAGCGGCGAGTGGTATCTGCGCCAGATGCTCGGCAGCGCGAACTTCGAAGCGGGGCCCGCCATGGCGTTCATGAGCGGCAACCTCTGCTACCAGATCGAGCATCATCTGTTCCCCGACCTGCCGAGCAACCGGTATCAGGAGATCGCGGTACGGGTCCGCGAGCTGTGCGACAAGTACGACCTGCCCTACACCACCGGGTCGCTGGGCAAGCAGTACCTGCTGGCCTTCCGCACGATCCACAAGCTGGCCCTGCCGGACCGGTTCCTCAAGGCCACCGCCGACAACGCGCCGGAGACCTCCTCGGAGCGCAAGTTCGCCGGTATCACGCTGCCGTCGCTCGGCGCGGAGTCCACGCACTGGCTGCGCGTCGATCCGGAGACCGGCGAGCGGCGCGGCCTGCGTTCGGCGCTGCACGAGGCGAAGATCGCGCTGCGGGAGAAGGCGCGGCAGGAGAAGGAGATGCTCCGCGAGGCCAAGGCGGCCCTACAGGAGAAGGCCGAACACGAGCGGCAGGTGCTGCGCGAGGCCAAGCTCGCGTTCCAGGAACGGGCCCGTCATGAACAAGCGGCGCTGCGCGAAAAAGCGAAGCGGGACAGGCGTTTTCGCTTTCCGGGCAGGGCGCGCTAACTTACCATTCGACAGCCGGGATCGCAATAAGGTATTTGACACATCCGTGCGACGCACCTCGCAACCTACGGTTTCGTAACTTACGGTAAAGTAACCCGCATGGCGATCTCGGATGTCAAGGAATACGCGCACCTCACCGAGGCCGACGTGGAAGCACTCGGCGCGGAATTCGACGCGATCCGGCGGGAAATCGAAGCCTCGCGCGGCGCACGCGACGCGAAGTACATCCGCAACGTCATCCGGTTGCAGCGCGTTCTCGAGATCAGCGGCCGTTCGGTGCTCTTCGCGAGCCCGAAGCGCCCCGCGTGGCTGGCAGGCGTCGCACTGCTCGCCACCGCCAAGATCATCGAGAACATGGAGATCGGGCACAACGTCATGCACGGGCAGTGGGACTGGATGAACGATCCGGAGATCCACTCCAGCTCGTGGGAGTGGGACAACACCGGCGCGGCCAAGCACTGGAAGCACACCCACAACTACCTACATCACAAGTACACCAACGTGCTCGGCATGGACGACGACATCGGCTACGGCCTGCTGCGGGTGACCCGCGACCAGCGCTGGAAGCCGTTCAACCTGGGCAACCCGGTCTACAACCTGCTGTTGCAGCTGTTCTTCGAGTACGGCGTCGCCATCCAGCACCTGGAGCTGGGCAAACTGGTGGCGGGCCGGTACAAGCCCGGTTCCCCCGAACGGGCCGAGTTCGAGCGCAAGCGCGACGAGGCGCTCACCAAGATGGGCAAGCAGGTCCTCAAGGATTACGTGGTCTTCCCCGCCCTCACCGGTCCCGCGTTCTTCTCCACGCTGACGGCCAACCTGGCCGCGAACGCGATCCGCAACATCTGGTCCAACGCGGTGATCTTCTGCGGGCACTTCCCAGACGGGGCGGAGAAGTTCACCAAGGCCGACATCGACGGCGAAACGCACGGCCAGTGGTACCTGCGCCAGATGCTCGGCAGCGCCAACATCTCCGGCGGCCCGGTCATGCACTTCATGACCGGCAATCTGAGCCACCAGATCGAACACCACCTGTTCCCCGATCTGCCGAGCAACCGGTACGCCGACATCGCCGTGCGGGTGCGCGAGCTGGCCGACAAGTACGACCTGCCCTACACCACCGGCTCGCTGCCGGTGCAGTACTTCAAGGCGTGGCGCACCATCCTCAAACTGGCGTTGCCGAACAAGTACCTGCGGGCCACCGCCGACGATGCGCCCGAGACCGCCTCGGAACGCAAGTTCGGGGGCAACACCGCCGCCTCCATCGATCCGGTGACGGGCCGCCGCCGCGGTCTGCGCACCGCGCTCGCCGGGGGACGGCGGCGGCTGGCCCGGCGCCGCGTGTCCGCGGCACGCTGACTTCCACTCCCGCCACGCCGCGGTCGGTCGGCGACGCAGGAGCCCACGCCGTGTGCGGCGAGTTCGCCGGGTTTGATTGACTCGGGCGGTGCATGCTGAAGTTCTGAGCGTCTACGAGGCCATCCGGCGCCGTCGTGACGTACGCGCGGAGTTCACCGGCGAACTCGTCGACGATGCGACACTGTGGCGGCTGCTGGATGCCGCGCACCGGGCGCCGAGCGTCGGGAATTCGCAGCCCTGGGATTTCGTGGTGGTCCGCGAGCCGGCGACGCTGCGCGAGTTCGCCGATCACGTGGCACAGAAGCGCATCGAGTTCCGCGACGCGCTGCCACCCGAGCGCGCCGCCACCTTCGAGCCGATCAAGATCGAGGGCATTTCGGAGAGCGGCACCGGGATCGTGGTCTGCTACGACCACGATCGCGGCGGGCCGCAGGTGCTCGGCCGGGCCACGGTGCCCGAAACCGGTATCTACTCCGCGGTTCTCGCCATCCAGAACCTTTGGCTGGCCGCCACCGCCGAAGGCATCGGCGTGGGGTGGGTGTCGTTCTACGATCCCGGTTTCCTGTCCGATCTGATCGGCCTCCCGGAGGGCGTCCGCACGGTCGCCTGGCTGTGCGTCGGGCCGGTGCGCGAGTTCCAGCGCATTCCGGATCTGGAGCGCTTCGGCTGGCGCGCGGGCAGACCCCTCACGGACGCGGTGCACCGCGAGACCTATCGGGGCTGACCTTCCGCGCATCGTTACCCAAATGTGCGGATCGTTCATGCTTCAATCGGATCCCCACTGGGTACGACAAGGGCGAAACTGTCACTTACGCAGTGCGCTTCATCGTGGTTTTCGTCGGTTCCAGGAGGTTTGTGCAATGGCCAATGTCGATGCTGTTCGGCTGTCCAGCGAGCTGGGCATCGATCTGGCACAGGCGACGTTGCGCCTGCGTCGAGAAGGCGTCCCCGGCGAGACCAAGCACCAGACCTGTCTGCGCATCCTCGCGGACGAGGGGCGCAAGCGCCGGGGCTTCACAGGCAAGGCCTGAGAGAGGCTCCGGCAGGGCCACTTATAGTCGCCTCAGACGCGTTCGAGCACCGCCGATGCGCCGATGCCGCCCGCGGCGCAGATACCGAGCAGGGCCGCGTTCTTGCCCGTGCGAGTCAGTTCGTTGGCCATGGTGGTCACCATGCGCGCCCCGGTGGCGCCGAACGGGTGACCGAGCGAGATCGAGCCGCCGTGCACGTTCAGCTTGTCGACGTCCACCTCGCCGACGGCGGTATCGCGATCCAGCCTGGTCTTGGCCCATTCGTCGCTGGCCAGTGCGGTAAGCACCGCCAATGTCTGGGCGGCGAAGGCCTCGTGGATATCCACGAGATCGACGTCGGCCAAGGACATTCCGGCTTTCTCCAGCGCGCGTGGCATCGAGATGGCCGGCCCGATGAGCACCTGATCGGCCGGGTCGACGCTCACGTAGCTCCACGACCGGAACGCCGCCAGCGGCCGATATCCGAGGGCGTGCGCTTTCTCTTCGCTCATCAGCAGCACCGCGGCGGCACCGTCGGTGAGCGGGCTGGCGTTGCCAGCGGTCACGCTGCCGTCGGCGGCGAAAACCGGTTTCAGCGCGGCCAGTTTCGCGACGCTGGTGTCGCCGCGCACCAGACCGTCGCGCCGGATCTCCGCGTCTTCGGGCGTGCGGATCCGCAGCACCTCGTCATCGAACCGGCCGGAGTCGATGGCGGCCGCCGCGCGGTGATGCGAGCGGGCGGCGAACTCGTCCTGGTCCGCGCGGCTCACGCCGTGGATACGAGCCATCTTCTCGGCCGACTCGCCCATCACCTCGCCGGTGGTGCGCTCGGCGATCTTGGGCCTGCTCGGTAGCAGGTCGGTGAACGGCGCCAAGCGCGCGACCGCGGACAAGTAGTCCTTCGGCTTCGGCTTGCCCAGCGCCAGCGGCGCCGCCGCGTGCACGACCTTTTGCGGCAGCTTGACCTCGGCGTTGGAGGTGGAATCGCTGCCGCCCGCGATCATGACGTCGTATTCGCCCCGCTCGATCGCGGCCGCCGCCGAGGTGACCGCCTGCAGACCGGAGGCGCAGGCCCTGGTCACGGTGTAGCCCTCACAGCCCGGGTCCAGCGCCAGGTCCAACGCGACTTCGCGGGCGATGTTCGGCGCCGCGCTGGGCAGGATGACCCCGCCCCACACGATCGCCTCCACTTCCGCGCCGGGCAGCCCGGTGCGCTCCAGCAGTCCACGGACCGCGGCGTCGGCCAGCGCGATGGAGTCCATCCGGGTGTATCCGGTGAACGCACGCAGGAACGGCGTGCGCGCACCGGACACGATCACAGCACGGCGAGCAGCTCTGGTGGCCATGCGATTTCCTTTCGAAAGCCTGGGACCACCAAACTTACTTCAAAGTAAGTTCACCGTCGACCCCCTTCGCCGACGGTGAACCCCGACGCAGCGACGATCCCCTCCACCGCCGCTGATCCGGTCCGCCGCGCGCCGTTGCGCGACGGACCGAGACGCCCGTCCCGGCGAACGCCCCTGCCCGTTCCGGAACCGTCGCATGCACTCCGTCATCCGACGCAAAGAACCGTAACAAACTTTCGACCAACTTTCCAAATAGTTTCTATTTGTTTGCCTTGCGCCTCCCATCGGCTTACCATGAACGCACTATGCATAGCCCTTCGGAGCTGTCGCGGCAGAAGAGATTCGGGCGAATCATCAAAGAACGCCGGGACGAGCTCGGCCTTACCCAGCTACAGATCGGCGACCTCGGGGGACCTTCGGCGCCGACCATCAGGAAGATCGAGGACGGCGAAGCGACCATCAGCATGCAGACGCTGAACAAGCTCGACGCGCCGCTGCGATGGCTGCCGGGCAGTGCCGCACGCACCTACGCGGGCGGCGTACCCGCCGCCGACGAACCCGCGAACTCCGCGCGCGGCGCGGGCGACTCGGTGGTGGCGGGGCCGGACGCGATCCGCTTCGAAATCTCCGACCTGACCGGCCTTCTCGCGGCATCGGGCAGTCTCAACGACGCCGTCGAGCACGGCCGCACCACCGACCCGCAGGTGGTCGCCGCGATCGCGGAACTCAACCGGGTGGTCTCCAAGCTGTCGGCGCGCTACGCGACCGCCATGCTCGAACGCAACGGTGGACCGGGCAAGCAGTTGCATCCGCTGGTGGAAATGGCCTTCGCGCACTTGCTCGCGGTCCCCGCGGAGTCCAGCGACCCCGACGAGCTACAGGAACGCCGGTACCGCCGCTGGCTGGCCGGTCGATCGGAGGATATCGATGCAGCGACCGAAGCCCGATTCCGCGCACGCTGGCTGGCGGCCAACCTGGCCACGACAGCGGTTCGAAACGGCGAGTGACGAGGCAGCCATGACCGACCACGGATCGAATCGCACGGAGCTGACCCTCAGCCACAAGATCAATCGGCTGTTCTCCGTCGTGCATCCGCGCAACGCACCGGAACGCAGCACCGAATCCGTCGCCGAGCAGATCGGCGAATCCCTCGGTCGCACGGTGCCGCCCGGTTACCTGGAGCGCCTGCGCGACGGCGAGTTCGACGACCGGAACGCGGGCGCCACAGCGGATGTCGAGATCCTCGCGGCGGTGGCGCGCAGTTTCGGCGTGGCGGCCGACTATCTGCTCACCCGCGGACCTGCGGCGGACGCGATCGACCGGGAACTCGAACTCCTCGCCACCATGCGCGACGCGAACGTCGCCAGCGTCGCGCTGCGCGGTTCGAATATCGATCGGGCCATGCTCGCCAGGATCATCCAGAGCACCGAAGGATCGGTGCCGCCGAGTCGGTAACATGCTTCCCTACATGGGCCACTGAGCTTTTGTAGGAGACCGATCACATGGCCATCCAGGCCCGGTTCCGGAGCTTGACCCGGGACCTCCCGATACCCCACCCATGGAATCTGCAGACCTACCTCGATGCCGTCGCGGCCCACCGTGGTCGCAGCATCAGCCTGTTGCCGATCGATACCGCGCTGCTCGCCGGCACCGGTTGCGGCACGGGCAGCGGCCTGTGGATCGCGAAGCAGGACAGCGACGTCATCGTCTACGGCGCGGACACCACCGAATGGCATGCCGAGCACATCATCGTGCACGAACTCGGGCACATGTTGCTCGGGCACGGCCCGGAGCAGCACCGGCCCGGTGAGCCGCCCGCGGGCACGCCGACGGTGGCGGCGGTCGCCGACCTGCTGCCCTCGATCTCGCCCGAGTCGATCGCCCACGTGCTCGGCCGCACCGACTACGGCACCCTGCGCGAGCGCGACGCGGAGACCTTCGCCGACATGGTGATGCTGCACGCCATGCGTCCACCGCGTCGCGATTCGCTGCTGCACCGCACGTTCTTCCGCGACCGGCGGCGGTGAACTCGCCGATCCCCGCGCCGATCGCGATACCGCTGATCGTCTTCGTCGCGGTGGTCGTCCTCGGACGGTTGATCGTGCTGCACCACGCCGCCGTCGACCGGCTGCTCAATCGAGCCTTGCTGTGGGGCACCGCCACGCTGGTCCTGCTCGAGCGCGGCGTCGCTCCGGGGATCGGCAGTCTGCTGCACCAGCTTTCGATGGTCACACTGCTGATGGAGGTGGCCGGTCTGTACGGTGCGGCCCGGCTGTGGTCGGGCGCCGACCCGGTCTCCGCATCGGCTCGGCAGCGGGTCTACGACCTCACCGGACTGGTGGGTGGCGCGATCATCCTCGCCGTCGGCACTCCGGCGCGACAGGAGGGCAGGCTGCTGGGGCAAGCATCGGACTGGCCGACGGTAGTGGTCTGGTCGATCCTGTGGCTTCCGCTGCTCGCCGCCGGTCGGCTGGCCTGGCGCGCGGCACTGCGCGAATTGCGCTCGGCCGAATCCACCGCCGCCGAACGGATCGTCTACGCGACCCTGCTGGTGACGCTGGTCGTCGGTTCCGCGGGCCTGGGCGTCTCCGCCGTGCGGCTGGCGGCGCCTGGTACGGCCGCGGACCCGGCCATGGTGCGCTGGGCGGCACCGACTTTCGCCGCCTCGACGCTCGGCGCGGCGCTGCTCGCCGTGCCGCTGCTCGCCTGGCTGCGGGCCCGCGCGGGCTTGGACCGCGCCGGACGGTACTGCCGTCGCCTGCGGCCGCTGTGGCGCGATCTCACCGCGGCCGTGCCCGAGGTCGTGCTCGAGCCGGACATCCCCCTCGGATCCGAAGCGCGGCTGATCCGGATGACGGTGGAGATCCGCGACGCCCTGATGCACCTGCGGCACTACCTGCCCGGGGAGACGAGCCGGCCGGACTACGTGGAACAGATCGTGCGGGCCATCGCCGCGAAGACGAACGGCGCGGCCGTGACCCCGCGGCAGTTCGACCAGCCCGTGCGGCTGCCCGTCGGCGACATCGACTCGGATCTGCGGCTGCTGCTCGCGCTGGCCCGCCGCTGGCCCGCCGACGGCGCATCGACGAAAATCTCCGGGCATCCGGCCGGTGAGCCGAATGCCCGGAGAAGTGGGGACGGGTGGTTTCCGTTTCGTCAGGCCAGGCGGATCAGGCCGTAGTCGAAGGCGTGACGACGGTAGACCACCGAAGGCCGGTCGGTCTCTTTGTCCTGGAACAGGAAGAAGTCGTGGCCGACGAGCTCCATTTGGTACAGGGCGTCATCGACGGACATGGGTGTCGCCGCGTGCTCCTTCGTGCGCACGATGTGGCCGGGACCCTCCTGGTAATCCGGTTCCCGCTCTTGGTGCGCGTGGGCGGCGCCGGACTCGGCGAGCCGGTCGAACAGGGAGTCGTCCACCAGATCGGCAGTGGCCTGGGCGACCGACAGCGGCGTCTTGTCGCCGTAGTGCACCCGGCGCCGGTCCTTGGTGCGGCGCAGCCTGCTCTCCATCTTCGCGGTCACCGACTCGAATGCGGCGTAGAAGCTGTCCGCGCAGGCTTCGGCCCGCACGACGGGACCCTTTCCGCGCGCGGTGATTTCGACGCGCTGACAGTTCTTGCGCTGACGACGGTTGCGCTCGTGGAACAGCTCGACGTCGAAGAGGAAGATCGACGGGTCGAAGCGTTCTAATCGGGAGAGTTTTTCCGCGACGTAGATACGAAAATGATCGGGCACCTCGACGTTGCGGCCCTTCACCACGATGTCGCCGCGCGGCGCTCGTGGTCGTTCCGCAGTGGGTTGCTCGAGTGCTTCCTGGGTGCTGGGCTCCAGCACCGAAGCGGCGGGATCTTTCACTGAAGGTCGTGAAGAAGTCGTCACGCGTACCTCCCGGATCTGGCCGCACCGACCGATTCCAGTGCGGCGGGATTGAACCGTGCCGAACGACGATTGCTCGGCACTAGACGTCCGAGGCGCCACCTCCAAACTTGCGGTTCGGGTGTGTGTCCGCGACGCTAGTCCGCCGACGGGCTGATCGCCAGTGTTCACGCAAATTTCCCGGAGTCAAGCAGCACAAGTAACCAGAACGCCACGTGTCGGCAACCCGGCGCGCTGTAGCGCGCGCACCGACTCGAAGGCCGTCGCACCGGTGGTCAGCACGTCGTCGACCAGCACTACCTCGGCATTCGCCGGTACTCCCCAGTCCGCGGCAGGGCCCCGCGTCGTGGTCACCCGCCCCTTCAGGTTGCGAGCGCGCTCGGCGGGTGTCAAGCCCACCGAATCGCGCACCCCTTGCCCCACTCGCAACACCGGCACCACTCTGCAGTTGGGCAGCCATCGGGTAGCTACCGACGCCGAGCGAAACACCGGATCGCCGCCCCGGCGCCGCGCCGCCACGCGTCGACTCGGCGCGGGCACCAGTACCAACGGAACACCCGGCGAACGCAGCTCGGCGAGCGCGCCCGCGAACGCCTTTCCGAGTGGCAGCGCCAGATCCCGCCGTCCCCGTTCCTTGGCGGCGAGCACCGCCCGCCGTGCGGGCCCTGCGTACGGCCCCAGCGCCCAGCACGGAATGCCCGGGTCGTTGCGCGGCCACACCCGCACCGGCGGGCCGGCCAACGTGACGGCGCAATCGGCGCACCAATCGGCTCCGGAACGTCCGCAGCCCGCACAGGCGGCGGGCAACACCAGATCGAGCAGGGTTCGCATCGACCGAGTGTGCGCCCGCCCCCTGACAGAATCGCTCGAACATGTCGACAGCGATGCATCTGGCAGAACGTTATGCCTTGCGGCGAAGTCTTTTACGCTGCGCTTCGCTCCCCTGCTCGAACCGCCATGCGCGCCCGCGCCGGATTCTTCCGAGTGTTAGCGAGCCTTCCGAAGTGCCGACGTGCGGCCGACCTCGCGTACTCGCGACAGATCGCCGCTCAGCCGGGCAGGACGGGCGTGGCGTTCGCGCCCAGACCCGGCACCTCACGCCAGTAGGGCTGGCCTTGGTCCGGGGCGGAGGTCAGCTCCAGCACCGCGCGTGAGTCGGCGACGTACTGGTGGTCGGGGCTCGCGCTCACTGAGCGCACCGGGGCGGTGAGATTCTGCGACGTCAACGGGGTCGGCTCCGAGCCGTCCACCGACACCGTGCTCACGGGGTCCACATTCCCCTCGCGCGCGATGATGATCGTGTCCGCGTCCAGCCAGTCCACCGACACCGCGGCCGTGCTGAGTCCGACACCGACGGGCACCGCCGAGGTCAGCGCCAGCTTCCCGTCCGGTTGGGGCGCGACGACCGCGACGTACACCCGGCCGTCGGCGATCATCGCCGCCCGCGCCCCGGTCCGGGAGATCCGGAGTTCGGTGATCGGTAGCCGCGGCGCCGTGGCCGAGGATGCCGCCGTCAACCTCGAGATGTCGACGTTCTGAATCGAGACGTTTCCGGTGCCGCGGTCGTTGACCGCGCGGATCACCCGGTCACCGTCGACCACCGCCCATGCCGCGCTGCCGTCCGCCGTCCACGAGGGCCGGGTGATGGTGAAGCCATCGGCCACCGGAAAAGCGTTGCCGCCGTAAGTGCCGACCATCAAGATCCGCGACGGCGCGCCCGGCGGTCGTCCGGCTTCCGCCACCGCGGCGACGAGCTGACCGTCCGCGGACAGCGTCGCCGACTGCAGATTGTTCACTCCGCCGAAGTAGCCGGGAGCGGGAGTGATACCGCCGTTGTCGGCGATCTGCACCAGCCCGCCGCCGCGCAGCGCGTGCAGCCCGACCTGGTTGCGCGCGGCGGTCGCCGGATTGAACTGCTGCACGTCCGCCACGCTCCAGCCGTTCGCGGCGAAGCGCTCGTCCAGCGGCTTGCCGTCGGCCAACAGCATGTACGGCCCGAGGATGTCGGCGCTGGACAAGGTGAGCACCACCTGCGCGGCCAGCAGTTCGCGCTCGCGCGGATTCAGCGCCGACGCGCCCGCGAAATCGATCCGGACACCGCCGAGCCCGATGCCGACGCCGTCGGGATCACCGTTGGCCTTGGTGATCGCCCCGCGCACCGCGATCGGCGGCGCCAGCTCACTGTGCAGCACCGAAGCCAGCGCGGGCTGCGGCCCCTCCAGCAGCGAGCTGATCAATCGCTGGGTCAGCTGCGCTTTCGGCACCGCGAGCCAGCGCAGGTCCGGCACGGCCATATTGCCGCCCGGATCGATGAAGTACAGCGCGTAGCGGCGGTAGGACTTGAAGAACGCGGTGGAGTCCATGACCACGCCGTCGGGCAACTCGTCGATGCGCCACTCGCCGTTGATCTTGGTCAGCTCGATCTTGTTCTCGACGAACGGAATGTCGTCGTTGGGCCGGTACCCGCCGTCCGCGGACAGCTCGCCGACCTTGCGCGCGCGGATCAGATAGTTGGCCTTGTCCCCGGAACGCGACTCCCGCAGGGTGTCCGGTTTCTCGACGATGACCGTGCCCGCCGCGTCGTCCCACTGGGTGGAGGCCGCGGGGGTCATGTATTGCCTTGCGGCCAGATGCCGGTTGGCCGGATCGGCGGTGGCCTGAAGGAAATCGCGCAGCAGCAGATCCGGATCGCGGTTGGCCAGCGGGGCCGGCGGGCCCTCGGAGGTGGGCTCACGATTGATGGTGCCGAGCGCCTCCGGCGCGGAGGACTCGGGGAGGCTGGCACAGGCGGTGAGCGGCACCACGACCGCGAGGACCGCCGCTGTCAGTACGGTCAGCCGCCGCATCCGCGCAGATCCGACACGCATTCTCATGACTGTACGTCCCCCGGTTCGCGCGCCGCGCCGCCCCCGGTCTGCGCCGACTCCGAGGCGGGCGATCCGTTCGCCCCGGACGCGAGCGGCTCTTCGGCCGCGGCGCTGTCGGTGGTCGTCGCCGTACCGTCGGCCGCTCCGGGCGACTCGCTCACGCTCGGCTCCGCGGCCGCGTCGCCTTCGACGTCCGTGCCGTCCAGCTCATCGCTGTCGGTCTCGGCCGCCTCGCTCGCGCCCTCCGCACGCACGCCGACCGGATCGGATGTGCCCGCGTGCGCGCCCTGTGGCGCGGCGTCGGTCACCTGCGCGGCGCCCGGCTCAGCGGCGACCGGCAACGCCGTATCGGTCATGTCGCGATCGGCGGGCGGTTCCGGCTCCACCACGTGCATCGTCTTGCGCGCGGGCTCCAGCGGCAGTGGGCTCGGGCCGAGCTTCTTACCGCGCACCAGCGGCAGCGTCAGGCGGAAGCTGGCGCCGATCCCGACCTCACCCCAGGCTTCGAGTCTGCCTTCGTGCAGGTTCGCGTCCTCCACGCTGATCGACAGACCGAGGCCGGTGCCGCCGGAGCGGCGCATGCGCGACGGGTCCGAACGCCAGAACCGGTTGAAGACCAGCTTCTCCTCGCCGGGGCGCAGGCCGACGCCCTGGTCCCGCACGACGACGGCGACCGCGTTGCTCTCGACGTCGCCCCGCATCCGGATCAGCACCGGCTTGCCCTCGCTGTGGTCGATCGCGTTGGCGAGCAGATTGCGCAGCACCCGCTCCACCCGGCGCGGATCGACCTCGGCGACGAGTGGATCCTCCGGCATGTCGCTGATGATCTCCACCCCGGCGTCCTTGGCGAGGTGGCGCACGGTCGAGATCGCGGCCCGCGCGCACATCCGCACGTCCAGCGATTCGACCTGGAGTTCGGCGACGCCCGCGTCGTGCCTGCTGATCTCCAGCAGGTCGTTGAGCAGGCCCTCGAACCGGTCCAGCTCGTTGACCAGCAACTCGGCGCTTCGGGCCAGGGCGGGGTCGAGGTCGTCGCTGCTGCCGTGGATCAGGTCGGCGGCCATGCGCACGGTGGTGAGCGGTGTGCGCAACTCGTGGCTGACGTCGGAGGTGAACCGGCGCTGCAGATTGCCGAATTCCTCCAGCTGGGTGATCTGGTTGGACAGGCTCTCGGCCATCTCGTTGAACGCCTGAGCCAGCCGAGCCATGTCGTCCTCGCCGCGTACCAGCATGCGTTCCTTGAGCCTGCCGTCGGCGAACCGGCCGGCGATCCTGGCCGCGGAGCGGATCGGAAGCACCACCTGCCTGGTGACCAGCGCGGTGATCGCGGCAAGCAGGACCAGCAGCACGATGCCGCCGACCAGCATGGTGCCGCGCATCAGCGACAGGCTGCGTTCCTCGTTGGCCAGCGGGAAGATCAGGTAGATCTCCAGGGTCGGAACCTCGGCGCTCGGGCTGCCGATGATCAGCGCGCGACCGCTGTAACCATCCGCGTCCTCGACGGTGGCGAACTGGTAGCTGACCTGGTTGCGCTGCACGAACCGGCGCAGCTCGTCGGGCACCTCCTGGATCGGGCCGCGAGGGATCTGCTGCGGCGGCATCCCGCCGATGACGCTCAGCGCCGAGACGAAGCTGCCCGCGGCGCCGGTGGACTGGCCGCTACCGCCGCGATTGGACAGTGCGTTGCGAGCCTCTTCCAGCCGCTGCGGTTGAGCACCGATGTCGTGCACACCGGCCAGCTGGCTCTCGACCGTGTTACGCGCGCGGTCCATCTCCTCGACCGCCGCGTTGATCTTGGCGTCCAGCAGCCGGTCGGTGATCTGGCTGGTCAGCACCACACCGAGGATCGTGATGACGATCAGCGACAGCGTCAGCGTGGACACGATGACGCGCAACTGCAGCGAACGACGCCACAGGTGGCCTAGGGCAATGCCGACCGCTTGGAACCAGGCCACCACCGGAGCCAGCGATCGTTCCAGACGCGCGAAGACGCCATGGATCACGGCGGTCCGGCCTTGTAACCGACACCGCGGACGGTCAGCACGATCTCCGGGTTCTCGGGATCCTTCTCCACCTTCGCCCGCAACCGCTGCACATGGACGTTCACCAGGCGGGTGTCCGCGGCGTGCCGGTAGCCCCAGACCTGCTCGAGCAGGACCTCACGGGTGAACACCTGGCGCGGCTTGCGGGCCAGGGCGACGAGCAGGTCGAACTCCAGCGGCGTCAGAGAGATCTGCGCGCCACCACGGCTGACCTTGTGCGCGGGCACATCGATCACGATATCGGCGATCGACAGCAGCTCGGCGGGCTCCTCCTCGGTGCGGCGCAGACGGGCCCGCACCCGGGCGACCAGCTCCTTCGGCTTGAAGGGCTTGACGATGTAATCGTCGGCACCGGACTCCAGACCGAGCACGACGTCGACCGTGTCGGTCTTCGCCGTGAGCATCACGATCGGAACTCCGGAATCGGCCCGCAGCACACGGCACACGTCGATGCCGTTCATGCCGGGCAGCATCAGGTCCAGCAGCACCAAATCGGGGCGGATCTCGCGAACCGCCGCCAGGGCCTGTGTGCCGTCGCCGACCACGTGCGGGTCGAACCCTTCCCCGCGCAAGACGATCGTGAGCATCTCAGCGAGTGCCATATCGTCGTCGACGACCAGAATCTTCGGCTTCATAACTACTATGTTGTCATCTCCCAGGCCAGGATCGGGCCGCCACGCCAACACTGGTGTGAACCCGCGGCACAACCAACCTTATCGACCAACGATTTCGGCGATGCGCGCGGCCAGCGTCGCCGGACCGTCGTCGGATCGGTATGTCCACCAGGGTCCGCGCCAGTCGCGTTCGGCCAGCTCACGGTACACCGCGCCGGTGCGATGCTGCAGACCGCCGTCGCGTTCGTAGACGTCGAGCGCGCGTTCGGCGTCGAGTTCGCCACGCCTGCGGGCACGCTCGGCGGCGAGCTCGGTGGGCACGTCCAGCAACACTTGCAGCGCGGGCTCGGGCAGAGCGAATCTGCCGAACTCCAATTCGCCCACCCATGCCACGATTTCGCCGTCCGCCGACTGCCCCAGCCGGGCGGCCGAATAGGCGGCGTTGGAAGCGACATAGCGATCGAGTAGCACAACGTCGTTGTCGGCCAACAGTTTCGACAGCTCGTCCGCGGCGTCCGCGCGGTCGAGCGCGAACAGCAGAGCCATGCCGCTGACCGAGCCCGCGAGGTCGCCGTGCGCGCCGCGCAGCGCCTCGGCGGCCAGATCGGCGTGCACCGAGACGCGGTAGCGCGGGAAGGCCATCGTCGCGACGCGCAGTCCGCGACCACGCAGATCGGCGACCACCCGCTCGATCAGCGTCCGCTTACCCGCGCCGTCGAGCCCTTCGACCGCTATCAGCACTCCCATGACCAGGCACACTACCCCGCCGCACACCGGACGCCCGCAGCGGCTGACCAGCGTGGATGCCGGGCGCTGCGGGCGGGCGCGAGGTGACGGGCGCCGGTGTCCCCGCCGACCGTCGGCGGGGACACCGGCAGCGCGTTCAGTAGCGGTAGTGATCCGGCTTGTACGGGCCCTCGACGTCGACGCCGATGTACTCGGCCTGATCCTTGGTGAGCTTGGTCAGCTCGCCGCCGAGCGCTTCGACGTGGATGCGCGCGACCTTTTCGTCCAGGTGCTTCGGCAGCCGGTAGACCTCGTTGTCGTACTCCTCCGGCTTGGTCCACAGCTCGATCTGCGCGATCACCTGGTTGGAGAAGCTGTTCGACATCACGAACGACGGGTGGCCGGTCGCGTTGCCGAGGTTGAGCAGACGCCCCTCCGACAGCACCAGGATCGAGCGGCCGGTCTCCTTGAACGTCCACAGGTCGACCTGCGGCTTGATCGTCAATTTCGTTGCGCCGGAACGCTCCAGCGCCGCCATGTCGATCTCGTTGTCGAAGTGACCGATGTTGCCGAGGATGGCCTGGTCCTTCATCGCCTTCATGTGGTCGAGGGTGATGATGTCCTTGTTGCCGGTCGCGGTGATGACGATGTCGGCCTCGCCGATCGCCTTCTCCACGGTCACCACGTCGTAGCCGTCCATCAGCGCCTGCAGCGCGTTGATCGGGTCGATCTCGGTGACCTGCACCCGGGCGCCCTGTCCGGCAAGCGATTCCGCGCAGCCCTTGCCGACATCGCCGTAGCCGCAGATCAATATCTTCTTGCCGCCGATGAGCACGTCGGTGCCGCGGTTGATGCCGTCGATCAGCGAGTGGCGGGTGCCGTACTTGTTGTCGAACTTGCTCTTGGTGACCGAGTCGTTGACGTTGATCGCGGGGAACACCAGTTCGCCCGCCGCCGCGAACTGGTAGAGCCGCAGCACGCCGGTGGTGGTCTCCTCGGTGACGCCCCGCACCGATTCGGCGATCTTGCTCCACTTGCCGCGATCGGACTCGAAGCGCTCGCGCAGCAGGTTCAAGAAGACCTTGTACTCGGCCGAGTGGTCCTCGTCCTCCGGCGGCACCACGCCCGACTTCTCGAACTGCGCGCCGCGCAGCACGAGCATGGTGGCGTCGCCGCCGTCGTCGAGAATCATGTTGGCCGGCTCGCCCGGCCAGGTGAGCATCTGCTCGGCGGCCCACCAGTACTCCTCCAAGGTCTCGCCCTTCCAGGCGAACACCGGGGTGCCCTTCGGCTCCTCGACGGTGCCGTTGGGGCCGACGACCACGGCGGCCGCCGCGTGGTCCTGGGTGGAGAAGATGTTGCAGGAGGCCCAGCGGACCTCGGCGCCGAGGCTGGTCAGGGTCTCGATCAGCACCGCGGTCTGCACGGT
This sequence comes from Nocardia sp. NPDC051900, assembly GCF_044452545.1. Lineage (NCBI taxonomy): Bacteria > Bacillati > Actinomycetota > Actinomycetes > Mycobacteriales > Nocardiaceae > Nocardia > Nocardia sp. NPDC051900. Next base: position 51,840 of record NZ_JBITBU010000012.1, read on the forward strand.
CATGTGCAGCGAGCCGGAGATGCGCGCGCCCTGCAGCGGCCGCACCTCGGCGTACTCACGGCGCAGCGCCATCAGACCGGGCATCTCGTGTTCGGCCAGACGGATCTCTTTGCGGCCGAAATCGGCCAGCGACAGATCCGCCACCTTGTAGTCGATGCCGTTGCGGACATCGGCGGTCAACGACGTGCGAAGTTCTGAGGTGGTCATCAGCCTCTCCTGGTTCGGCAAGTACCGAGGCAAGGCTAGTCGCTCACGACGGGGTGCGGTTTACGCGGCCGTCCCTCCGACGGGCGGACCGGCCTCGGACTCGGCTCACGCCGTGACGCCCCGGGCCGCCAGGATGCGACGCCGCTTACGCGGCTGAATGTTCGCCAGTGTGATGTCGCCGCCGTAGTGGGCGAGCACGCGGCCGTCCATAATCCGCCGCCACAGCGGCGGGACGGCGGCCAGCACGATCATGGCGGCGTAGCCCGCGGGCAGTTGCGGGGCCTGCTCGGAGGTGCGCAGCGTCTGGTAGCGGCGGCCCGGGTTGGCGTGGTGATCGCTGTGCCGCTGCAGGTGGAACAGGAAGATGTTGGTGACCAGATGGTCGCTGTTCCAGCTGTCGCGCGGCGAGCAGCGGGCGTACATGCCGTTCGGGCGGCGCGCCCGCAGCAGGCCGTAGTGCTCGACGTAGTTCACCGTCTCCAGCAGGCCGAAGCCGATCACGGCCTGCAGCAGCAGCCAGGGCAGCACCTGGTAGCCGAACGCCGCGACCAAGGCGCCGAACAGCACTAGCGTCATCGACCAGGCCTGCAGGATGTGGTTCTGCACGCTCCACCAACCCTTGCCCTTGCGTGCGAGCCGCTCGCGCTCCAAGACGATCGCCGAGCGGAAACTTCCGGACACGCTGCGCGGCAAGAACTCCCACAGCGACTCGCCGAGGCGCGCGCTGGCCGGATCCTCCGGAGTAGCCACCCGCACGTGATGGCCGCGATTGTGCTCGACGAAGAAGTGCCCGTATCCGGACTGGGCGAGCGCGATCTTGGCCAGCCAGCGCTCCAGGCGCTCGACCCGGTGCCCGAGCTCGTGGGCGGCGTTGATGCCGATACCGCTGACGAATCCGAGAGTGGCGGCCAGACCCAGCTTGTCGACCACGCTCAGTTCGTCCCCGGCCCACATGTAACTCGCGATCACCAAGCCGATCAGCTGCACGGGGAGCATCAGGTAGGTGCACCACCGGTAGTACCGGTCGTTGGAGAGCCGCTCGTAGTCCTCGTCCCTCGGATTGTTGCCGTCCACGCCGATCGACCAGTCCAGCACCGGGATCACGATCAGCACGATGATCGGGCCGATCCACCAGAAGATCGGGATGCCGGTGTGCAGCACCAACTGCGAGGGCAGCAACGCGGACGCAGGCGGAAGCAAGCCGAGGACCCACAGATGGCGTTTGGGATCGGGCGATCCCACGGGTTTGCCAACCGTTTGCACTTTTGCCCCACTCGAAGAAGACCCGAACACCGTCGCATGAGAATACTTCTTGAGTTGTTGTCTGTTACAACCAAGTGGTGGGTTGAGACATGATCGCTATTACAAGCCGCGCAGTCGGTTTTCAATGTGCTGCATATGCGCCAGTCGCGCGCCGGTTGCCCCGCGCGGGCTCAGCTCTGCACCCGCGCGGCCAGGATCGCTTCGACGTAGGGACTCAGCAGCGCGCTCAATTCCGCGGGCGCGTCCCGCCCCGGACCGGGCGGAGTGGGAATGTAACTGAGAGCGATCCGCACCAGCGCGTGCGCGATGACGTCCGATTCGGCCGCCGTCGACGCCACCCAGCTGTACTGGAAGGCGCGCGACAGCCGCGCGGTCGCGTGCTCGAGCAACGGCCCCGCGTCCAGGGTGATCAGGCGCAGCAGATCCAGCTTCACCTCGCCCGCGACCAGCGACTGCACCAGCGGGTCGGAGGCCGCGTCGAAGAAGAAGTTCGCCATGCCGTCGCGGAACGCCGCGCGGACGTCACCGACGTTGCCGTTGATGGCGGCGTCGACGTGATCGACCAGGAAGTCGGCCAGGCGCAGGGCGTAGGCCTGGGTGAGGCCACCGCGTGAACCGAACTCGTTGTACAGGGTCTGCCTGCTCACGCCCGCCCTGGCCGCGACGTCGCCGAGCGTGATCTTGGACCAATCCCGCTCGGTGAGCAGCTCGCGCATCGCGTCCAGGACCGACGTCCGCAGCAGGTCCCGCGCGGCCTCCTGGTAGGGAATCCTGGTTCCGGTGCGCGGCATACCCGCGACACTGTCACGGGCGCCTGCCGCAGTCAAAATCTCACGACCGTTCGATTTCGACCATGAAGAAATCCGCCTTGGCGGCGCCGCAGTCCGGACAGGTCCAGTCGTCGGGAATGTCGTCCCAGCGGGTTCCCGGCGCGATGCCGTCCTCCGGCCAGCCCTCGGCTTCGTCGTATTCGAAGCCGCACTGGATGCACTGATAAAGCTTGTACTCGTTCATTTCGTGGCCCCTATCGGTTCGAAGTCGATCTTCTCCCGCACGCCGCAATCCGGGCAGCACCAGTCGTCCGGCACCGTCTCCCACCGGGTGCCCGGCGGAAAACCTTCGTGCGGCTCACCTTTCGCCTCGTCGAAGACGTAGTCACAGACGGGGCAGCGATACGCTTTCACGCCGCGTCCTTTCCGGCAGCGTTTTCCGCCTGACCCGAGCCGTAGCGCGCCAGCACTTTCTCCCGCTTGCCGGGATCTATGTTGGCCCGGGTGATGTCGCCGTCGTAGTGCGCGAGTACGCGCTTGTCCATGACGCGACGCCACAGCGGAGGGAAGTAGGCGAGCATGATCATGCTGGCATAGCCGCTCGGCAGGTTGGGCGCGCCGTCCCAGCTGCGCAGCGTCTGGTAGCGGCGGGTCGGATAGGCGTGATGATCACTGTGCCGCTGCAGGTGGTACAGGAAGATATTGGTGACTATGTGGTCGCTGTTCCAGCTGTGCACCGGGGCGGGCCGCTCATACCGGCCGCTCGCCGTGCGCTGCCGCACCAGGCCGTAGTGCTCCAGGTAGTTGACCGCCTCCAGCAGGCTGAAGCCCACCACGGCTTGCAGGATCAGGTACGGCAGCAGCTCGATGCCGAACACCGCGACCAAGGCCGCGAACAGCACCGCCGACATCAGCCAGGCGCTGAGTACTTCGTTGCGCAGACTCCACGGCTTCTTGCCGAGCCGGTCCAGCCGGGCCTTCTCCAGCTGCCAGGACGACTTCAGGCTGCCCCATACCGTGCGCGGCCAGAAGGCCCAGAACGTCTCGCCCACACGGGAACTCGCCGGGTCCTCGGGCGTCGCGACGCGCACGTGGTGGCCGCGGTTGTGCTCGATGTAGAAGTGCCCGTAGAAGGACTGGGCCAGCGCGATCCGCGACAGCCAGCGCTCCAGGTCCACCTTCTTGTGGCCGAGTTCGTGTGCGGTGTTGATGCCGATGCCGCCGATCATGCCGACCGTGATCGCCAGCCCGATCTTGTCCACCAAGTGCAGCCCGCCATCGATGCCGAGCCAGCTCACGTCGTTGGCGGTGATCAGATAGGCCGCCATCACCAGCGAGGCGTATTGGAACGGCAGGTACAGGTAGGTGAGGTAGCGGTAGTACTTGTCGTTCTCCAGGTACTCCATCACCTCGTCCGGCGGGTTGTCGCCGTCCGGGCCGAAGAAGATGTCCGCGATCGGGATCAACACGTAGATCAGGATGGGCCCGAGCCAGAACGGCACCTGCGCGAGGCGATGCCAGCCCAACTCGTTCAGCCCCCAGATCAGCGGCAGACCGATGATGAACAGGCCGGCCGGAGCGAACAAGCCCCACAGCCACATATAGCGCTTGCGATCCCGCCAGGCCGGCACCTCCACCGGCTGAGCGGACATGTCCGCGTGCGTCGACATCGTTGTCTCCATTCCCGAAGGGCACGCCACATGTGACGTGCATTACCTCACTTCTGGACGATATACGGACATTTGTCGCTTGTCTAGACAAATCACGCAATTTGTAAACTTCCCTCCGGGTCCAACGAACCGAGCCCCGGCCGGAGACAACTCCGCCCGGGGCTCGGCGTGGAATGAAGGGACCGACTCAGCGCAGCAGCACGTCGGCGTCGGCGGGTAGGGCGTTCACCGGCCACCAGCGCAGGTCGGTGGATTCGTGGCTGCGAACCGGGATCGCGCCCGCGGGGGCGGTGATGCGGAACAGCAGGTCGAGGTGTCTGGTGGGGACGCCGAGCGAGCAGGTGATCGGATGCGCTTGGGCGCCGTAGAGCCCTGGCTCCAGCCGTAGGTTCGCGATGCCGGATTCCTCGGTCGCTTCGCGCAACGCCGCGCCGGCGACCGTCTCGTCCCGCTCTTCGCAGTGGCCGCCGAGCTGGATCCAGCGTCCGACCCGCGGATGCAGAGTGAGCAGCACCTCGCGGCCGTCGTGGGAGAAGACGACCGCGGAGGCGGTGATGTGGCCCGGCGCGTGCTCACGCAGGCAACCACGCGGGGCCGAACCGAGGAAGGCCAGCATCGCTTCCCGCAGCGATCGCTCCGGATCCGTTCCGGGACACCAAGTCTCGAGCAACTCGGTGGCCGAAGCGTGCAGCGACTCCACGCTCACCGGCGACACTCTCGCACTGCGGAATCGAGGCGCTTCACAGCTCGACCAGCCCGGACCCCGCGCCCGCGGGCTGCCGCGGGGTCGGCTCTTCGAGCGGATGACCGATGGCGATGGCGCCCAGCGGACTCCAGTCCTCGGCCACGCCCAGCACGTCCCGGGTGACCTCGGGGGCGAAGATCGTCGACCCGATCCAGCAGCTGCCGATGCCCTCGGTGGCCAAGGCGACCAGCAGGCCCTGCACCGCCGCGCCCACCGCGACGGTGAACATGGTGCGTTCGTTCGCTCGCCTGCGCTCGTCCGGATAGTCGTGCGCGCCGTCCGGCACACAGAACGGAATGATCACCTCGGGTGCGTCGAACAGAATGCGCCCTCGCGCGACCCTGCGCTCGATCCGCTCCGGCGGCAGGCCGTCCGCGGTCAGATCGGTGCGCCATTTCTCCGCCATCGCCTCGAGCAGACGAGCGCGCAACTCCGGCGTGCGCAGCCACACGAACCGCACGGGGCGGGTGTGGTGCGGAGCGGGCGCGGTCAGCGCGACCGACACGGCCGAGCGGATCCGTTCGGGATCGACCGGCACGTCGGCGAACTGGCGAATCGAGCGACGCAGGAGAATCGCCTCCTTGCGACCGCGTTCGATGGCCTCCGCGGTGCCCAGCCAGAACAGGTCGTCGGTGCCGCCGCGCAGGAGATCGGCGGCGCCCGATCCGTCGTCGACGATCGGCAGCCCGCGCACCACGGCGACCGGGACACCCCCGAGTTTGCCCTTGACCAGGTCCGCGGCGGCGGCCAGCTCGTCCGCCACGGCCACCTGGGTGACGAAAAGCTCGTTGCCCTGGCCGTCGACCGCGCCCGCGTAGTCGTGCAGCACCCGCAAGCCCGCGGCGCCGATGGCCGCGTCGGTCTGCCCGTTGCGCCAGGCTCGGCCCATCGTGTCGGTGACGAGCACCGCGACCGTCACGCCCAGCCGTTCGGCGAGCGCGGCGCGCAGCGCCTTGGCGCTGGCGTCCGGGTCGGTGGGCAGCAGTACGAGCTCGCCCTTCTCCACGTTCGAGCCGTCGACACCGGAGGCCGCCTGCACGATGCCCAGCTTGTTCTCGGTGATCAGGGTGCGGCCCTTGCGGGCGAGCACCCGCACCGCCTCCTGGTCGACGAGCCTGCGCCGGGCCGCGTCGCGCTCATCGGGGTCCAGCGGCGCTTCCACGATGCGTCCCTCGACCTTGGCGACGATCTTGCTGGTGACCACCAGCACGTCACCGTGGGCCAGCCAGGGCGCGCAGCGGGCGATGTGCTCGGCGAGGTCGTCGCCGGGCCGGAATTCGGGCAGCCCGGTGACGGGCAGGATGCGCAGCTCTCCGGCCGCGTGGTCGGTCGGTGTGCTCACAGGGCGACTCCAGCGAGATCCAGCGCCTGACGCACCATTTCGGCGGTGGTCGGCGGGTCGGTCATCAACAACGGCACGCTACGCACCTCGACCCCTGGCACTTCGGCGGTGTCGGTGCTGTGGATCAGCCAGCCGTCCAGGATGCCGGTGGCGGAGCGTGCGCCGTAGTGCCGGCCGATCGCCTCGGCCGTCGTCTCCACGCCGATGACCGACAGGCACTCGTCGGCCATACCGCGCAGCGGCTTGCCGTCGATCACCCCGGACACGCCGATCACCTTCGCCGGGGTGGTGCGCAGCGCGCCCCGGATGCCGGGCACGGCGAGGATGGCGCCGATGCTCACGACGGGGTTCGACGGCGCGAGGAGGACCACGTCGGCGGATTCTATGATATTGATCACATTTGGGGCAGGTTTGGCTTCATCGGCGCCAATTGTGGCGAATCCATGGGTGTCGATGTTCGCGCGGTAGCGAACCCACCACTCTTGAAAATGGATCGCGCGCCGTTCGCCAGGCTTGTCCGGATCCGTCACCACGACATGCGTTTCACAGCGATCGTCGGTTGCCGGGATCAGTTTCACGCCCGGCTGCCACCGGCTGCACAGCGCCTCGGTGACCGTGGAGAGCCGGTATCCGGCGCGTAACATTTCGGTGCGGATCAGATGCGTGGCGATATCGCGGTCCCCCAAGCCGAACCAGTCCGGCTGGGCATGATATTTCGCGAGCTCCTCCTTGGCGTGCCAGGTCTCGCCGACCCGGCCCCAGCCGCGCTCCGTATCGATGCCGCCGCCGAGGGTATACATGCAGGTGTCGAGGTCGGGGCAGATCTTGAGCCCATGCATCCAGACGTCGTCGCCGACGTTAACGATCGCGGAGACGTCCGCCTCGGGCAGCAGCTCCCTGACGCCCTGAAGGAAACGCGCGCCACCGACACCGCCGACCAGCACGGCGATCCGGGGTCCGTTCGCGAGCGTGGCGTCCGCTTGTTGTCCAGTCACATCCGCACAGCCTATGCGCTGACGCGAAGGCTCCCGTTCGCGGCAAATTTGCTATACATTTGCTATCGCAGATCACAAGAGGGACTCGGAATGCGGCTGCGGATAGTAACGGAATAGCGACGGCGGCTTGACCATCGCAGCGTCCGGCGTGTCTAATCACAGACATGTCATTCCGGGTTCGCGCGAGAGATCAACGCGCGAACGGCATTTCGAACAAGTGTTCGCATCGGTGTGACAAGCTCGGGGACGTCCGCGGGACAACGTCGCGGGGTATGGCCGTCGGTATGCGTGTTGGTCCGACGGAAAGAATCATTCTGCGCTAACACACAGTGAGGAGGCGGAGCGATGGCCAACGAGATGGTCTCGCCGACCGATTCCACAGCAGGCGCAGCACGTGGCGTCTGCGCAGATAACGGCGGCTGGAAGGACCAAGAGGGGGGTGACGGAGTCACGGCGCCCCGGCTCAGCCTGGTCGTGACCGGCTTCGACGAGATGTTCGAATCCATCGAAGAGCAGTGGCAGGAGCGCGCCCTGTGCGCGCAGACCGATCCGGAGGCGTTCTTCCCCGAGAAGGGCGGCTCGACCCGCGAGGCCAAGCGGATCTGCATGGGTTGCGAGGTACGCGACGAGTGCCTGGAGTACGCGCTCGCGCACGATGAGCGCTTCGGCATCTGGGGCGGCCTCTCCGAGCGGGAGCGCCGCCGCCTCAAGCGCGGCATCGGCTGACAGACATCCGCGATGCCCGGAGCCGCCCGTCCACCGTGGCGCTCCGGGCACGCGCGACACGACCGGACAGTTCCCGACCGCCTCGATGCGGACGACCGGAGCCGACTGGCCTAGATTTTCTCTCATGGCACGTTCCCGTAAGCGTCGACCGCCGACCGCGCGGTCGGTGATCCGCCGCGGCCGCGGAGTGCGCGGGCCGATGCTGCCACCCACCGTGCCCGCTTGGCGGACCCGAGGCCAGAAGTTCGACCGGCTGGTGCTGGAGGCGTTCGCCCCCTTGGACTCCCGCTGGCACGACCGGCTCACCAAGCTCGACATCGCGGTCGACGACGTTCCGAAAATCCGTCCGCTGCATCCCGATTCGGTCACCTGGCCGGACGAGGTCGTGGCCGACGGCCCGGTTCCCCTCTCCCGGCTCATCCCGGCGGGCGTCGACCGGCACGGGGCGGCGACCAGGGCGCGGGTGGTGCTGTTCCGCAAGCCGCTCGAGCTGCGCGCCAGCGATCCCGACGACCTGGTGGATCTATTGCGCGAAGTCCTGGTCCAGCAGGTCGCGACCTACCTCGGCGTCGATCCGGACGTGATCGACCCGGAAGCGGAGTGAATCGCACCCATCCGGGTGGCGGCGGCTCCCGAATGCCGTTGCGGGGCAGGCGCGGGCGTGTAGGCCGGTCACCGGCTGGGTACTCCGTGAACCCACGCCACGACGCACACCGATGTCGCGCACCGACGACACCGTCGCCCGCGCGTACGGCGAAGTCGTCCAGATCACCGCGGGGCCCGTCACGGCCCTGTGGGACGTCGTGCTGCCCTCCTTCCGCGACGCACGGACCGAGATTCTTCAAGCGTGTCTGTCCCCATCGACGCGCCAGGGGGGTTACTCTCATCGGCGTGATTCCCATGCGTCGTTGCTGCCGACCAGGCTGCAAGAATCCGGCCGTCGCGACGCTCACCTATGTGTACTCGGACTCGACGGCGGTGGTCGGACCACTCGCGACGGTCGCCGAACCGCACTCCTGGGATCTCTGCGAAACGCACGGCTCACGCATCACCGCTCCGAAGGGTTGGGAACTGGTTCGCCACGAAGGCGGATTCTCCTCCAGCACACCGGACGACGACGACCTGACCGCGCTGGCGGAGGCGGTGCGGGAGGCGGGGTTGCGCCGCCGCCCACCGGAGCGCGAACAGCGTGGCTATCGCGACTACGCTCCCCCGCCGCCGCGCACCACGCGAACGGGTCGCCGCGGCCATCTGCGGGTGCTGCCCGACCCGCCGTCCTGATCGGACGAGGACGGTGTCGGACCGGTCCGGCGCAACCACTAGGGTATTGGGCATGACAGTCGCCCGCTCTGCCGAATTCGTGAACGCGGTGATCAAGGCCTACGACGTTCGCGGTGTGGTCGGTGATCAGATCGACGCGGAATTCGTCAGGGACGTCGGCGCCTCCTTCGCACGGCTGATGCGCGCCGAGGGCGCGAACCGGATCGTCATCGGTCACGACATGCGGGATTCCTCCCCCGAGCTGTCCGCCGCCTTCGCCGACGGCGTGCTCGGCCAGGGCCTCGACGTGGTGCACATCGGTCTCGCCTCGACCGACCAGCTGTACTTCGCCTCCGGCCGCCTGGACTGCCCGGGCGCCATGTTCACCGCCAGCCACAACCCGGCCCGCTACAACGGCATCAAGCTGTGCCGCGCCAAGGCCCTTCCGGTCGGGCAGGACACCGGCCTGGCCGCCATCAAGAACGAGCTCGTCGACGGCGTGCCCGCGTACCCGGGCGAGCGCGGCAGCGCGACCGAATCGAACCTGCTCACCGAGTACGCCGACTTCCTGCGCGGCCTGGTCGATCTGGACGATATCCGCCCGCTCACCATCGCGGTGGACGCGGGCAACGGCATGGGCGGGTACACGGTGCCCGCGGTGCTGGGCACGCTGCCCCAGGTGACGATCGTGCCGCTGTACTTCGAGCTGGACGGCACCTTCCCGAACCACGAGGCCAACCCGCTGGACCCGGCGAACCTGGTGGACCTGCAGAAGCTGGTCCGCGAGTCCGGCGCGGACATCGGCCTCGCCTTCGACGGCGACGCCGACCGTTGCTTCGTGGTGGACGAGAACGGCGACCCGGTGGCGCCGTCGGCGATCACCGCCCTGGTCGCCGAGCGCGAACTGGCCAAGGAGCCCGGCGCGGTGATCATCCACAACCTGATCACCTCCCGCGCGGTACCGGAGCTGGTGCACGAACTGGGCGGAACGCCGGTACGCACCCGGGTCGGCCATTCCTTCATCAAGCAGGAGATGGCCGCCACCGGAGCGGTGTTCGGCGGCGAACACTCCGCGCACTACTACTTCCGCGACTTCTGGGGCGCCGACTCCGGAATGCTCGCGGCGTTGCACGTGCTGGCCGCGCTGGGCGAGAAGGACCGGCCGGTGTCGGAACTGATGGCGTCCTACGCCACCTACGCGGCCTCCGGCGAGATCAACTCCACCGTCGCCGACGCCGAGGAGCGGACGCTGGCCGTGGTGGACGCCTTCGCCGACCGGGCGCACTCGGTGGACCGGCTGGACGGGGTGACCGTGCAATTGGCCGACAACGCCTGGTTCAACCTGCGCGCGTCGAACACCGAGCCGTTGCTCCGGCTGAACGTCGAGGCCCGATCGGCGGAGGAAGTAGACGCACTCGTGACCGAGATCCTGAGCATCGTGCGGTCCTGACTGGAATAGTGGAATCACAGGCCTTGGATTCGCCCGACTCGGTCTCGGTGTGGCAGCTGGACCGGGTGGGCGCGGGGGCGGAAAAGACACAGCGCGATGAGGGGAGGTGGAACGCCCGATGATCGCTGGAACACCGGTGCTCGACCTCGACGATGCCGCTTCACTCGAAGCCGCCGACGCAGGCGGCGCCCTTCGCTCGGCCGCCTCTGGCGGCGCCCAGGTGCGTGCCACCGCGGCGGCCGTCGGTGAGGACGCGCTGGCCCGGCTGGCCGATCTGCGACCGCGCAGCGTGGTGCTGGTCTCCGGTTCCGGACGCGCCGCACGTGCCGCCGGACTGCTCGTCGCCGCGCTCGGCGACCGCGCGGGCCTACCCGTCGTGCCCGCCGCCGCCCTGCCGCCGTGGGTGGGGCCGCTGGACGTCGTCCTGGTCTCCGGCGACGACGCGGGTGATCCGCGCCTGATCGACGCCGTCGACCGGGCGCTGCGTCGCGGCGCCGAGGTGGTCGTCGCCGCGCCGCACGAGGGTCCGCTGCGCGCCGCCGCTGCCGGACGCGCCGCCGTCCTGGAACCCAGGGTCCAAGTTCTCGGGTACAACCGCCTGTTGCGCTTCCTGGCCGCCGGAATCGCGGTCCTGCGCGCGGTCGACCCCCAGCGCACCGGCGCCGCGGTCCCGGAACTCGCCGACCTGGCCGACGTGCTGGACGCGGAGGCGCTACGCGACGGCCCGCACAACGAGGTCTTCCACAACCCCGCCAAGACGCTGGCCGCCCGGATGCAGCAGCGGGGCATCGTGCTCGCGGGCGACTCGCCCGCCGCCGCCGAACTGGCCGAGCACGGCGCCGAGGTGCTGTTGCAGTCCGCGGGCAAGGTCGCCACCGCGGTGGATCTGGCCGAGGCCGTGGCCGCGCGGACCCGGATGGCCGAAGCGGCAGGCGAATCCGCGCCCGACTTCGACCCGATGTTCCACGACGAGGAGTTGGACGGGCCCGCGCCGGTCGAGCGCGTCCGGGTGTTCGTGCTCAGCGCCGATCGCGATCGGGCGGCGGCACGCCGTCGCATCGCGGTGTTCGGTGGCGAGGGCGGGAACCTGGTGGACGCCGATCTGGTGAACGCCGACGTCGACCTGCTGCACACCGAGATGACCGACCCCGCCGCGCCCGCGCAGACCCATGCCGAGGAGTCCGCGCAGGCGAACGGCACCGAACTCGAACAGCTCGCGGTGCTCGCGCTGCGACTGGAGATGGCCGCCGCCTACCTGCGGTTGCTCGGCTCGCGGACGGCTCCGGCCGACAGCCAGGGGCAGTACGGGGGAAGCTACTAGTGCACGAACTCGTTGGTGCGCTGCGCTCGTATGCCTGGGGCTCGCGCACCGCGCTCGCTCAGCTGTGCGGCAGGCCGGTGCCGTCGGCGCATCCAGAGGCCGAACTGTGGTTCGGCGCCCACCCGGCCGATCCGGCGCACGTGAAATCCGGTGACCGCACCACCTCGCTGCTGGAACTGATCGCCGCCGACCCGAGCCGGGAACTGGGCTCGGCCGCAGCACGATTCGACGAGAAGCTGCCGTTCCTGCTCAAGATCCTGGCCGCAGAGGAGCCGCTGTCGCTGCAGGCGCACCCGAGCACGGAGCAGGCGCGGGCCGGGTTCGCGCGAGAGAACCAGGCGAAGGTGCCGCTGGACTCCCCACTGCGCAACTACCGCGACGAGAACCACAAGCCCGAGCTGGTCGTCGCGCTGGACCGGTTCGAGGCGCTGGCCGGTTTCCGCGATCCGCACCGCACCGTCGCACTGCTGCGCGCACTGGCGGTGGACGGCTTGCGCCCGTACTGCGAACTGCTTGCCGCGCAACCGGACAAGGCGGGCCTGCGCACGCTGTTCACCACCTGGATCACGCTGCCGCACCACGTGCTGACCACGCTGCTGCCCGAGGTGCTCGACGGCTGCGTGCGGTATCTGTCGGGCAAGGGCGCCCGTGAGTTCACGGCCGAGGCGCGCACGACCCTCGAATTGGCCGAGGCCTATCCGGGCGACGCGGGTGTGCTGGCGGTGCTGCTGCTGAACCGGGTGACCCTGGAGCCGGGCCAAGGATTGTTCCTCGCGGCCGGCAATCTGCACGCCTACCTGCGCGGGGTGGGCGTGGAGATCATGGCCAACTCCGACAACGTGCTGCGCGGCGGGCTCACCCCCAAGCACGTCGACGTGCCGGAGCTGTTGCGGGTGCTGGATTTCGAGCCGATCGACTTGCCTGCCGTGTTGCCCGAGCCCGCCGGTGACGGGTCGGTGCGCTATCGCACGCCCGCACCGGAGTTCGCGCTGCGCCGCTTCGACCTGGTCGCGGGTTCCGCCCGGGTGCCGCTGACCGCGGCGGGACCGGGCATCGTGCTGTGCACCGCGGGGACGGTGCGGCTGTTCCGCAACGACTCGTCGCTGGAGCTCACCCGCGGCGGCGCGGCGTGGATCTCCGCCGTGGACACCGATATTCGCGCCCAAGCGGTGGACGGCGACGTCCAGCTGTTCTGCGCGTCCGTCGGCGCGACCGGCTGACCGATCCGGAACGCCGGATTCCAGGTGTCCTAGTCTGTTCGCGGGTATCTCGAAAACAGAGAGGACATGCTTCCATGTCGGCTGGCGGTGGCAAGAAGGCGATCATCGCGGCGTTGTCCGCGAACGCGGGGATCGCCGCGGCGAAGTTCGTCGGTGCGGCGATCACGGGCTCGGGATCGATGCTCGCCGAGGCCGTACACTCCGTGGCCGACACGGGCAACCAGGCACTGCTGCTGCTCGGCCAGCAGCGCGCCGCGAAGGAAGCCGACGAGCTGCACCCCTTCGGCTACGCGCGCAACCGCTACTTCTATTCGTTCATCGTTGCGCTCGTGCTGTTCACCCTCGGGTCCGGCTACGCCATCTACGAGGGCATCCACAAGATCCAGCATCCGGAGGAGCTGAGTTCGCCGATCGTGGCGGTGATCATCCTGGTGATCGCGATCGCGTTGGAGTCATACAGCTTCACCACCGCGGTGCGCGAGTCCGCGCCGCTCAAGGGTGACGCGAGCTGGTGGCGGTTCATCCGCAATTCGCGCAGCCCCGAGCTGCCGGTGGTGCTGCTGGAGGACACCGGCGCGCTGATCGGCTTGGTCTTCGCGTTCGCGGGCGTCGGCCTGACCATGCTCACCGACGACCCGGTCTGGGACGGCGTCGGCACGCTGGCCATCGGCGGGCTGCTCGGCGTCATCGCGATCGTGCTGATCGTGGAGATGCAGAGCCTGCTGATCGGCGAGGGCGCCACTCCGCAGGAGAACCGGCTGATCCGCGCGAACCTGGTCGACCGGACCCGCATCGACCGGGTGATCCACCTCAAGACGCAGTACCTCGGCCCGGAGGAACTGCTCGTGGCCGCGAAGGTCGGCGTCGTTCCCGGACTCGACATCGCGGCGATCGCCGGTGCCATCGATGAGGCCGAGTCCCGCGTCCGCGCGGCGGTACCCGCGGCGCGCGTCATCTACCTCGAACCCGATCTCTACCGCACCGAGCCCGCCACGAGTTAGCGACTCGGCGATCGGGGCAGTCCTCAGCGATGCTGGAAAGCCGGGGTGCGTAAGAGGTCGAGCGGATCGGTGCGGATGTCGAAGCGGTCGCGCAGGGCGTGGCGCGCGGCGTGCAGCCCGCACATACCGTGTACCCCGGGGCCCGGGGGCGTCGCGGACGAGCAGAGATAGACACCGGGAATCGGTGTGGCGTATGGGTTCCAGCGCGGAGCGGGGCGGAAGGCGAACTGGCGCAGGGTCATCGCGCCCGCCGAGATGTCGCCGCCGATGTAGTTGGCGTTGTGCGCGGGCATTTCGGTGGCGGTGATCACGTTCTTGGCGACGATCAGATCGCGGAAACCCGGCGCGAACCGCTCGACCTGGCCGATCACTTCCTCGCTGACATCGCGGGTGGAGCCGTTGGGCACGTGTGCGTAGGTGTAGAACGTGTGGCCGCCCTCGGGCGCGCGAGTGGGATCGACCACGCCCGGCTGGATGGACAGCACGTAGGGCCGGTCGGCGTGTCGTCCCATCGCCACGGCGTGCTCGGCGGCCATGGCCTCGGCGCGGGTGCCGATCACGTGCACCGTTCCGGCCAGCGCGCAGCCCTCGGCTCGCCACGGCACCGGCCCGGAAAGGGCGAAGTCGATCTTGCAGGCCGCGCCGCCGTACCGGAAACGCCCCAGGCGCTTCGCGTACCGCGCGGGCAACCGATGCCCGGCGATACGCAGCAGTTCGGCCGGGGCGAGGTCGAGCAGAACGGCGCGGGCGCCGGCGAACTCGTCGATCGAGTCGACCCGGTGGCCGGTGTGCACCCGTCCGCCGAGACGTTCGAGTTCGGCGATGAGGGCGTCGGGAATCGCCTGACTGCCGCCGCGCGGAATCACCCAGCCTTCGACGTGGGCCAGCGTGCCGAGCAACAGCGCCGCGCCCGCGGCGGTGACGGCGCGCGGGGGAATGATCGCGTGGGTGGCGATGCCGGTCAGCAGGGCGGGCGCGACCTGGTCGCGAAACCTCATGTCCCACAGCGGCGAGCCCTGCTCCAGGGTGCGCAGGCCGAAACGGATCGAGGTCGCGAGCCCGGACGGGATGCGGCGCAGATCCGACATCGCGATGTCGACCACGTCCGGCCAGTGCCGCACCAGCGGAGCGAACAGTTTGCGCCACGCCGGGCCGTCGGCACCGAGGTCGTCGACCGTCCGATCCAGATCTCGCCAGGCCAGTCCGGCCACACCGCCGTCGAGCGGATGCGCGTAGGAGACCTCCGGTGCGAGCAACTCGACACCGTGCGCGGTCAGGTCGAACGCGCGGAACAGCGGCGCGGCCGCCGCCATCGGATGCGCGCCCGCGCACAGATCATGCCGGTAGCCGGGCAGAGTGAGTTCCGCCGTACGGGACCCACCTCCGGCCGTCGCCTCGGCCTCGTACACCTCCACGGCGAGCCCCGCCCGAGCCAGGATCACCGCGGCGGCGAGGCCGTTCGGTCCGGAGCCGACCACCACCACATCAGCCATACCCCCACGCTACCGGCGACGGGCATGCCGACACGGACGTCAGGCCCGCGCCGCGCCCACGGCGGCGAGCCGTTCCGCCACCAGCAAGGCCAGGCGTCGATCGCGCAGTTCCGGCCGCAGCCGTCCACCCCCGCCCAGCGTGGCCAGGCCGTGCAGTGAGCTCCAGGCGACCTCCGTGCGGGCGCCGAGGTCGGGCGCATCGACGAAGGGCCGGAACATGGCTTCCAGCTCGCCGAAGGCCGCCCGCAGCGGCGAGTCCGCGGCGGCATGACGGGCCGGTGCGATGATTTTCCGGCGGCCGCCCCGTCTGCACCATCGAACGCACGAGCAAGGAGATCGACCATGGCGACCAAGCCGCACGGCCCCGCGTCCTACTTCCCCTCCATCGAGGCCAAGTACGGCCGCACCATCGAAGAGTGGAAGGCCGCCATGCGCGAGACCGGTTTGGCCGCACACAAGGAACTCGTCGAGTGGCTGAAGACCGAGCACGGTTTCGGGCACGGCCACGCCAACGCCCTCACCCAGCACCATCTGCACCCGGAGAAGTGGGAGGCCTGATCCCGGACGCCACGAAGGGCCCGCAGATCCTGCGGACCCTTCGTCGTGCGCGCGCTATGCCTGGACCAGATCCTTGGCCTCGGATTCCTGCGCCTGCGCGGGCGTCCCGTGGTCGTCGTCGACCATGGTCCGCTCGTCGAACGGCAACTTGCGATCGAGCACTTCGCGCACCCGATCCACGTCGACGGTCTTGGTCCAGGTGCCGATCAGCACCGTGGCGACCGCGTTGCCGGAGAAGTTGGTCAGCGCCCGCGCCTCGGACATGAAGCGGTCGATGCCGACGATCAAGCCGACACCGTCGAGCAACTCGGGCCGATGACTCTGCAATCCGCCCGCCAGCGTGGCCAGCCCCGCGCCGGTGACGCCCGCCGCGCCCTTGGACGCGATGATCATGAAGACCAGCAGCCCGAGTTGCTCGCCGATGGACAGCGGCTTGCCCATCGCCTCCGCGATGAACAGCGATGCCATGGTCAGGTAGATGGCGGTGCCGTCCAGGTTGAACGAATAGCCGGTGGGCACAACGACGCCCACGGTGGTGCGCTCGACGCCCATGTGGTCCATCTTCGCGATCAGCCGTGGCAGCGCCGATTCCGACGACGAGGTCGCGACGATCAGCAGGTACTCCCGCGCGAGGTAGCGGACCAGCTTGAAGATCGACACCCGCGACACGCTCCACAGCAGCAGACCGAGCACGCCGAAGACGAAGACCACGCAGGTGAGGTAGAACGCGAGCATCAGCGTGCCCAGCTTCGCCACGGCGTCCAAGCCGGTCTTGCCGACCACGTTGGCGATCGCGCCGAACGCGCCGATCGGCGCGAGCCACAGGATCATCACCAGGATGCGGAACACGAGTTTCTGCAGCAGCGCCACGCCGCGCAGGATCGGCTCGCCCGTCGTGCCCATGGCCTGCACCGCGAATCCGACCAGCAGCGCGACGAACAGCGCCTGCAGCACGTTGCCGGTGGTGAGCGAGGACAGCAGCGTGGACGGCACGATGTTCTGGACGAATTCCCAGGTACCGCCCGCGCTGTGCGCGGTATCAGCGAGGTTGTGACCGGCTTTGGCCGAAGTGGCGATGTTCAATCCCGCGCCGGGTTGCAGCAGGTTGCCGACGACCAGACCGATGCCGAGCGCGATGGTCGACATGACCAGGAAGTAGCCGATGGCCAGTCCGCCGACCTTGCCGACGGTGGCCGCCGCGCGCACCGAGCCGATCCCGAGGACGATGGTGCAGAAGATGACGGGAGCGATCATCATCTTGATGAGATTGACGAAAATGGTTCCCAGCGGGGCGAACGACTGCGCGGCGCCCGGCGCCAGCCAGCCGACGAGGACGCCCGCGACCACCGCCACGATGACGGACAGATAGAGCCAATGGGTGCGGTCGCGCCGCGTTCGAGTCGTGTCGCTCATAGCGAGGATTTCCCTTCGAAAGGTACCGACGCGAAGTGGCTCACGCCTTCCAGGCAGAATGATGGTCGGCCGGGTGATCCCGGTCACTGTTTGGTGCATTACGTTCAGCGGAGGCAGAGCTTGTGAGACGCGGTCGGCTCTCCCTCGCCGGGCAGGCGTTCGTCTTCCAGTTGGTCGTGTTGGCGGTGATGATCGGGATCGGCGTGGTGCTCGCGGTCCTGGACGCCAGGCACGACAGCGACGTCACCACCACCAGGGAGGTCACCGACGTCGCGGTGAGCGTGGCCGACGCGCCCTCGACCATCGACGCGCTGCACAGCGCGGATCCGACGGCGCTGTTGCAGCCGGTGACCGAGGAGATCCGGCGCGAGACCGGCATGGATTTCATCGTGGTCATGGCGCTGGATCGGACCCGCTACACGCACACCAACCCCGCGATGATCGGACTGCCGTTCAGCGGCACCATCGATCGCGCGCTGGCGGGCGAGACGTTCACCGAGACCTTCACCGGCACGCTCGGCCCCTCCATCCGGGCGGTGACTCCGGTCCACGACCACGGGCGGATCGTCGCCCTGGTCTCCGCTGGCGTGACCCGCGCGAAGATCGGCGACCAGGTCGCCACTCAGTTCCCGCTGATCCTCGGCGTCGCCGCGGCCGGGCTGGCGCTGGCCGCGGGCGGATCGTTCCTGCTGAGCCGCAGGCTGCGCAGGCAGACCCACGGCCTGGCGCCGGACGAGTTGCGCGCGATGTACGAGCACCACGACGCCGTCCTGCATTCGGTGCACGAGGGCCTGGTGGTGTTCGGCGCGTCCGGCGAGGATGCCGAGGTGGTCAACGACGAGGCGCGCCGCCTGCTCGACCTGCCCGCGGGCGACGTGCGGCGCAGCGACCTCCCGCTGTCGCTGCAACGGATGAGCTGGGGCACCGTCCGCGACGAGATGCACGTCACCACCGACCGGATCCTGCTGGTCAACCAGGACACCGTGGAGTGGGAAGGCCGGGCGATCGGCACGGTGATGACCATCCGCGACCACACCGAGTTGCAGGCGGTGATGGGCGAACTCGATTCCGTGCGCAGCTTCGCGGCGTCGTTGCAGGCGCAGGCGCACGAGTCGGCCAACCGGTTGCACACTGTGGTCACCATGGTCGAACTGGGTCGCCACCGCGAGGCCGTCGAGTTCGCCACGGCGGAACTGGAGCTGTCCCAGTCGCTGATCGATCGGTTGTTCGCCGCGGTGGGCGCGCCTGCCCTGGCCGCTCTGCTGCTCGGCAAGGTGAACCAGGCCGCCGAACGCGGCATCGAGCTGACGATCACCGACGACACCGCGCTCGACTCGGTGGACCCGCTGTCCCCGCACGAAACCGTCACGCTGGTGGGCAACCTCGTCGACAACGCGATCGATGCGGCGGCGGACAGCACCTCCGGCTGGGTGGAGGTCACGCTGCGCCACCAATGGGCGGACGCCCCGGACGAGTCCACGCTCTACATCCGGGTCGCCGACAGCGGCCCCGGCATGTCGGCGGAGACGTTCGCCCGCGCGTCCCAGCGCGGTTATTCGACCAAAGCCGACCACCACGGGCTCGGTCTCGCGCTGGTCCACCGGCTGGTGGCCCGTCACGGGGGAAGCATCCATACCGAACGGGATCCCGAAAGCGCGGTCACCGTGACGATCCCACGAAAGGAGGCACGATGATCCGCGTGCTGATCGTCGAGGACGAGCCGCTGATCGCCGAAGCACACCGCGCCTACGTGGAGCGCATCGCCGGATTCACACCCGTCGGCATCGCCCACACCGGACGCGAGGCGATGCGCGCGGCGGCCGACGCCGCGGCCGAGGGCACGCCGATCGATTTGGTGCTGATGGACATCGGTCTTCCGGACGCCAGCGGCCTCGACGTCGCCGCCGCACTGACCGGCCTGGCGCCGCGCCCGGACGTCATCGCCATCACGTCCGCGCGGGACCTGGCCATGGTGCGCACCGCGGTGTCGCACGGCGTCGTGCTGTATCTGCTGAAGCCGTTCACCTTCGCCGCGTTTCGCGACAAACTGGACCGCTATCGCGAGTTCCGCACCGCGCTCCCTGCCGGGGAGAGCGCCATCTCCCAGCACGACATCGACCGGGCGTTGAGCGCCCTGCGCACCCCCGACCAGCGCGCGACGACTCCCAAGGGCGTCGCGCCGCAGACCCTCGACGAGATCTCCCGCACCGTGCGCGCGGCCGAGGCCGAAGGTGTGACGGCCGCGGACACCGCGACCTCGATCGGCGTCTCGCGCATCACCGCATGGCGTTATCTGGAGAAGCTGGCCGACGACGGATTGGTCGTCCGCCGCTCCGACTACGGCCGGGCCGGGCGCCCGAAGACCCGCTACGTCTGGAAGACCACGGGCTGATCAGACCGGCTCCGGGGCCTGCGCGCGCTGGCCGAGGTGCACCGGCATGCGCTCGTACCCGTGCAGGGTGAACAGCGCGCGCCGCCGCAGCGGACCGTCCAGCCGCAGGTCGGGGAACCGCTCGAACAGGGCTTGCAGGGCGTAGACGCCTTCCATCCTGGCCAAACTCGCGCCCAGGCAGACGTGCACGCCGCTGCTGAACGACAGGTGGTCCTTGGCGTTGTCGCGCCCGACGTCGAAACGCCCTGGATCGGCGAAGACCGCGGGATCGCGGTTGGCGCCCGCCAGCGACAGCACCACTGTGTTGCCCTCGCGCACCCGGACGCCGTCGATCTCGACGTCGGTCAGCGCGGTCCGCGCGGTGGTCTGCACCGGGGAGTCGAAACGCAGGATCTCCTCGACGGCGTTCGGCCACAGCTCCGGCTCCTCGCGCAGCCGCTCCAGCTGATCCGGATGGGCCAGCAACTGCGCGACGCCGTTGCCGATCAGGTTGACCGTCGTCTCGAAGCCCGCGCCCATGAGCAGGCTCGCGGTGGCCTTGAGCGCGTAGGAGTCCAGTTCGCCCGCGGCGACCAGGCTGCTGAGGATGTCCTCGCCCGGCGCGCGACGCAACCGTTCGATGTGCTGGTCGAGGTAGTCGTTCATCACCTCCATGGCCCGCATCGCTTTCCGGTGCGCGTGCCAGGGGATGCCGACGTCCAGCAGGGGCGTCATCTGATCGCCCCAGTCCAGGAACAGCGCCTTGTCCTCGTCCGGGAAACCGAGCATCTCCGAGATGATCGCTATCGGCACCTGGGCGGCGAACGAGCGGATCAGGTCCGCCGAACCGTGCGCGGGCAGATCGTCCAGCAGTTCCTCGGTGACCGACTCGACGCGGTCGCGCAGCCTGCGGATCGCGCGCGGAGTGAAGGCCGAGGCCACCGGTTTGCGCATGGCTGTGTGCTCCGGCGGATCGATGACCAGCATCGACGGCGGCTCGACCGGATTCGGGGGCAGGGGGAAGCGCTCGGCGAGCTTCTGCAGCGGCTTGGGAATGTTGAAGCTCTCCGTGGTGCGCACCCCGAAGCGGCTGTCACGCAGGATGGAGCGGCACAGCTCGTGGTCGAAGGTCGCCCACGCGATCGAGGTGCGCAACAGCCTCGTCTCGCCGCGCAGACGTTCGATCAGCGGATAGGGGTCGTCGAAGCCGGCCGGTCCGCCCATCAGTTCGGCGAATGGGTCACCGCGACGCGCCTGCAGGCGCAGGACGAGACGAGGCGCGCCCTGCACGGACAACCAGCGGAACCAATAATGTGGCTTCATAAGTCCAACCCCGTCGTCGTCGCCGATGAGTCCACCGTACGGAACCCGGCCCGCTTGTGGAACGTCCTCAGGTCGGATTCGGCGCTTATACCGTGGTAGGAGCCGCTCAGCCGCGCTGCGCGGTCACCCGCTCCGAGGCGACGCGCCGCTCGCGCAGCGCGGGATCCGGGTTGACCACCTGCACCAGCGAAGCGCCCGCGGCCAGCACCGCGAGATATCCGTCGATCAGTTCGGCCGGGGTGTCCCACGGCGTGCTCGACAGCACTCGGTCGCCTTCGGCGAAGCCCTGGCGCATCGCCGATTTCCGTGCCTCGGCGAGCACCTCGGCGACCGGCATGCCGTCCAGCGCGACGCCGGCGCCGCGGGGCAGGAACTGGTCGCCGTGCACGCGCACCGAGGTGGCGAAGTCGGTGACGCCCACCGGCAGGTCGCGCACCGGCGAGCCCATGGCGTCCAGCGACAGGGCCGCGACCTCGCCCGCTCCGTCGGCGTCGTCCAGGCGGTCCGGGGTGACCAGGGCCAGATCGGCGTCCCGGTCCGGATGCAACACCACCTCGGTGCCCGCCCACCAGCAGCCCAGCAGCACCGCGGCGGTCTGCCAGTGCGCGGGGAGCAGGACGGCGACCCGCGCGCCCGGGCTCAGGCCGAACTCGTCGCGAATCAAGTTGGCGGTCTTGGCCGCCCAATTCGCCAGCGTCGCGCCGGACAGCTCGATGCGGGCGCCGGTGGCGTCGTCGTAGTAGGTGACGCGCGGACCCGCGGGTTCGCGGGCGAGGATGGGATCGAGCACCGCTTCGGTGAGAGTATGTGCCTGGTCGATGTCACGCATGGTTCAGTTCACGCATTTCGGTCCGTTCTGGCCTGCGTCGATCGGTGGAGCGGGCGGGACTGGTGTGGCCGCGGTCGACGTTCCGGACAGGTCGAACATCCGGCTCGCCGACGAGCCCGGACCAGAATAGTCGCTCGCCAGCACGACACTCACCGAATCCGGGGACAGAGCCGGATCGGCGAGCACCGTCAGCCCGCCGAGCGCCTTGGCGACCGCCTGCGCCTTCGGACTGGAGGTGTCCGCCGCGAGCACGCGGCTGCCGGTGACGTGGCCGCCGCTGTAGTTGGACACCGTGCCTTGACGGAAGCCCTTGGCGCTCAAGGCCTGCGCGACCTCGGCCGCGAGTCCGCCGATGCCGCCCGCGTTGTAGACGCTGACCGTCACGGTCGCGGGATCGAACCCCGGCTCGGCGTTGCGCGGGGCCGGGTCGCCGCCGACCAGCGAGGCGACGTAGGACTTGACCGCCTTGGGCTCAACCTTGACCACGGATTCACCGTTGCCGGTCTCGCCGTTGAGATCGGCGACCGGAATGGTCTCGAATTTCACCTGCCCGCCGGACAGATCCTTCAACCGCTGCAGGAACGCCAGCACGTCCCAGTCCTCGTCCAGCACGATCGTCCGGCCCACCGCGTCGCTGAGTTGCTGGAGCTTGGCCGGGTTGCCGAGCATCTTCGCGCTGAGCAATTGCTGCACCAGCTGTGCCATGAACACCTGCTGGCGCACGATGCGGTCGATGTCGCCGCGCGGCAGATCGTGGCGTTGGCGCACGAAACTCAACGCCCGCGGCCCGTCCAGGCGCTGGCGTCCGGCGGGGAACTTGGCGCCGGACATCCACTCGTCGACCGGGTTCCGCAGACATACCTCGACGCCGCCGACGGCATCGGTGAGCAGCGCGAAGCCGAGCAGGCTCACCTCGGCGTAGTGATCGACGGTGATACCGGTGAGCCCGGCCACCGTTTTGATCAGCGCCTGCCTGCCCGCCTGGGTGGACTGCCGCTCCGCGTCGACGTTCGAGACGCCCTGGTCGAGGAGCTTCTGGAACTGTGCCGCCTTGGTCGCGCCGTAGGCGGAATTGATCTTGCCCATGCCGAGGCCGGGAATGCCGACGTAGGAATCGCGCGGGATCGAGATCGCGGTGGCCGAGCGTCCGTCGTTCGGCACGCGCAGCAGCACAATGGTGTCGGTGTTGGTGCCGACCTCGTCGCCCGCGTGCAGCATCGCGCGCTCGGCGTCCGACAGCGGGTTGCCGTGCGCGTCGGTACGACTGTCCACACCGACCAGCAGGATGTCCACCGCGCCGTCGCGACCGCCGCCGAGGCCCAGATCGCCGAGACGCTCGATGTCGGCCACCAGCCCGTCGACGCTGTGCCAGGCGAAACCGGTGAGCACCAGCACGATCACGGCGGCGGCCACGGCGAGCGAGCGCAGCGGCCCGAAGGCCCGGTCGCCGGGCCCGGTCGCCCGCGACGCCGCCGATGTGCCCCTCCGCTGCGACAAGTCCGCATCCTCTCGCCGAAACTCGGTGTCCTGGCGACGCGTGCGCAACCGATCCGCCACCATGGTTACCGCTCGCCCCGCCCGGTTTCGGGATCCCCCGATAGCGCAAGGCTATCGAACGGCGGGCGCGAACGGCCGCAACCGAGGACGTGGCGGCGTGCCAGACTTGCGCCCGTGACCGACCCCACCGCGCCCGACTCCACCGCGTCCGCTCGCCTCGTCGTCATGGGCGCGCACGGGCAGGTAGGCCGGGAACTGCGTCGTCTCGCTCCGGCCGCCAGCGGCTACGGGCGCGCCGAACTCGACATCACCGACCCCGCCGCCGTGCGCGCGGTGCTCACGCCCGGCGACGTGGTGCTGAACTGCGCCGCCTATACCGCCGTCGACCTGGCCGAAACCGAAACCGAGGCGGCGTACGCGGGCAACGCCACCGGACCGGCCGTGCTCGCCGACGTCTGCGCCGACCTCGGTGCCCGGCTGATCCATCTGTCCACCGATTACGTCTTCCCAGGTACCCAGGATCGGCCGTACGACACAGCCGATGTGACCGGACCGACGTCGGTCTACGGGGCGTCCAAGCTCGCCGGGGAACAGGCGGTGCTGAGCCGCTGCCCGGACGCGCACGTGGTGCGCACCGCGTGGGTATACACCGGGCGCGGCGGCGATTTCGTCGCCACGATGCTGCGGCTGGAGCGCGAACGCGACACGGTCGACGTCGTCGACGACGAGGTCGGCTCGCCCACCTACGCCGCCGACCTGGCCGTCGCGCTGCTGGAATTGGCGGGCAGGCCGGACGCGCCGCGGGTGCTGCACGCCACCAACGCCGGGCGGGCCAGCCGATTCGAGCTCGCCCGAGCGGTGTTCGCCGGTGTCGGCGCCGATCCGGGGCGCGTCCGTCCGTGCGACTCCTCCGCGTTCCCCAGACCCGCACGCCGCCCGGCGTTTTCGGTGCTCTCGCCGCGGGCCTGGAACGACGCCGGGCTCACGCCGCTGCGGGATTGGCGGACCGCGTTGGGAGATGCGCTGGCGCGGCAGGCCGATTGAGGCGTACCTCCGCATTCATTCCGGTCATGCGGGCTGATGGACGACAGCTGGCTCCGTCCGCCAGGCGTACCTTGCCTTCGCGGCATGCCGAGCCATCGACGGAGGGGTCGAGCTGCGCGCGTTGGGCCTACCTCCGCTGTCACTCCGATCACGCGCAGGCTGTCGACCGACGATGTCCGGCTGCGCCCGTCGGGCGTACTCTCGCACCCCGGTCATGCGCAGATTGTCTCCCGCAGCGCCCGTCAGGCGTACTGCGCTTTCGTTCCGGCCACGCGCAAGGTATCGCCCCGAGGATGTCCCGCTGCGCCAGCCGGGCGGGCCTCCGCTCGACACACGACGCGCGCGCGCCTGTCCGGCATCCTCCACCTCGGCTGCGGACGAGCGCGAGCCATCGACGGACGGCTTGCGGTTGCGCCCGTTAAGGTTGGCTGTCGTGAGTGATTCCGAATCCGCCGCGCCCGCGGGCCTGGCCGTCGTCACGGTGACCTACTCGCCGGGTGAGCACCTAGAGCACTTCATCAGCACTCTAGCCGGGGCCACCGCCGAGAAACCTCAGGTGATCCTCGCCGACAACGGGTCGGTCGACGGTGTGCCGGAGCTGGTCGCCGAGGCCAATTCGCACGTGCGGCTGCTGCGCACCGGCGGCAACATCGGTTACGGCGGCGCGATCAACCGGGCGGTCGCGGAGATCGATCCGGCGATCGAATTCGTCGTGATCGCCAACCCGGATATCCGCTGGGGCACCGATTCCATCGACAAACTGCTCGCCGCCGCCAAGCGCTGGCCGCGCGCGGGCGCGCTCGGTCCGCTGGTGCTGGAGCCGGACGGCAGCGTGTACCCGTCGGCCCGCCGGGTGCCCGGCCTGCTCGACGGCGCCGGACACGCGATCCTGGGCACGGTGTGGAAGTCCAACCCATGGACCCGCAGGTACCGGCAGGAGAACGAGGAGATCTCCGAGCGAGCCGTCGGCTGGCTGTCGGGGTCGTGCCTGCTGGTGCGGCGCGCGGCGTTCGACTCGATCGACGGTTTCGACTCGCGCTACTTCATGTACATGGAGGACGTCGACTTCGGCGACCGGATGGGCAAGGCGGGTTGGCACAACGTTTTCGTGCCGGACGCCGAGGTAACCCATGCCAAAGGTCACGCAGCGGGCCGCCATCCCGAAGTGATGCTGCCCGCCCACCATGCCAGCGCCTACCGGTTCCAGGCCGACCGGCATCCGCACTGGTGGCAGGCTCCGCTGCGGTTGGCGCTGCGGGCCGGACTTGCGGTCCGCTCGCGGATTGCGGTTCGATCTGCCCTGCGCCAGCAGGCGCGCGACGCCGGGTAACCGGCGACGGCGGCGAGAAACGACCTTGTGAACAGGGGAGCTTGATGGCAGGAAATACAGGCACCGACGCGGTGATCCTGGTCGGCGGGCAGGGCACGCGGCTGCGGCCGCTGACCCTTTCGGCGCCCAAGCCGATGCTGCCGACGGCCGGGCTCCCGTTCCTGACCCATCTGCTCGCCCGTATCGCCGAGGCCGGGATCACGCACGTGGTGCTGGGCACGTCGTTCAAGGCCGAAGTGTTCGAGGAGCACTTCGGCGACGGCTCCGAGCTGGGCTTGGAGATCGAGTACGTCACCGAGACCGAGCCGCTCGGCACCGGCGGCGCGATCCGCAACGTGCTGCCCAAGCTGCGCGCGGACAACGTGATGGTGTTCAACGGCGACGTGCTCGGCGGAACCGACCTCGGCGCGGTGCTCGACACCCACGAGTCGACCCGCGCCGACGTGACGCTGCACCTGGTCCGGGTCAGCGACCCGCGCGCGTTCGGTTGCGTGCCCACCGACGAGGACGGCCGGGTCACCGCGTTCCTGGAGAAGACCCAGGATCCGCCGACCGATCAGATCAACGCCGGGTGCTACGTCTTCCGCCGGGAGTACATCGAGAAGATCCCGGCGGGGCGTCCGGTGTCCGTGGAGCGCGAGGTGTTCCCTGCGCTGTTGACCGAGGGCGCCCGCGTCCAGGGGTACGTCGACGCTTCCTACTGGCGCGACATGGGCACGCCCGAGGACTTCGTGCGTGGCTCCGCCGATCTGGTGCGCGGCATCGCGCCCTCCCCCGCCCTGCCGGGGCAGCGCGGTGAATCGCTGGTGCATCCCGGCGCGGGTGTCGCTCCGGGTGCGGTGCTCATCGGCGGCACGGTCGTCGGCCGCGGCGCCGAGATCGGCGCGGGCGCGCGCCTGGACGGCGCGGTCGTCTTCGACGGCGCGGTGATCGAGGCGGGCGCGACGGTGGAGCGCACCATCATCGGCTTCGGGGCGCGCATCGGCCCCCGCGCGCTGGTCCGCGACGGCGTCATCGGAGACGGCGCGAATATCGGCGCCCGCTGCGAACTGCTGCGCGGCGCTCGCGTCTGGCCCGGCGTGGAGATTCCCGACGGCGGCATCCGCTTCTCCACCGACGTCTGAGGCGCTCACGCTCGCCGGGTGCCGCGATCGACCAGGCATCCGGCGGCGGCGCGATCGGGCTGGTGTTGCCGCCACTTCCGGCGCCTGCCGACGGCGCGGACGACCCGAATCGCGTGCTGCGCGAAGAACGTCTGCTAGGAGAACCCGACGGCTTGCTGTCCCCAGGCGGTGTGCAGGTCGCGGTCGGGGTCGTCGACCACGCGATCGACGCCGTCGATGAGCAGTGTGGCGCGGGCGCCCAGGCGATACGGCCGCCAGTGCTTGGAGCCGTCGAGCGCGGCGGGGACGCCGTGCGCGGCGAAGGCCAGCCAGCGGCGCATCACGCGCCCGGAGACGTCCATGGCCGCTTTGCGGCCGCCGAGCCAGAAGGTCGGATCGAGGTTCAGCGTCCCGAAATTGCCGAAGACGTAAGGCAATTCGGTGGCGTGACCGGCGCCGACGCGGGCGGCCCTCAGCATCGGGGTCGCGTAGTCGAAGCGGTACATCCACGTGGGCGAGTGCTCGGCGTGACCGTCGGCCACCCAGTGCGCCGGCATCCGGAACGCCGCGTCGGTCGACATCGCCAGCGCCCCGCGCGCCTTTTTCAGGTCCGGGTAGGCCGAGGTGATCTCGGCGATGCGCTCCGCGGACATCTCCGGGTGGCTCGCCGCGACGTCGCGCAGCATCGCGTTCACCGCGTCCGGCGTCACCGGCATGATCGGCGAGCGCAGCAGCCGGAACAGCGACGCCTCGTCCTTGTTGGTGCCGATGATCAACGGCACCCGGTGCGACTGTCCGCGCTGGAACCGGTCGATCGGGTAGGTCGGCAGCAGATCGCCGTCGACCACGGGCGCGGCCGCAAGCCGGCCCGGCTCCTTCAGCGGTATCTCGTCGAGCAGGACGCCCGCCGCCGCCACGATCCGCTCGATCGGGCAGTCCAGCAGCTCTTCGGCCCTGGTCGCGGGCAGCTCGATCAGCTCGAGGAACCGCTGCGCCACCGTCGCGGCCCGTTCCTGTCCGAACACCGTCGTGGCGGGCGGGCTCTGCGCGATCGCCCGGTGGAACAGCCCGGCGGCGCGGGGGGCGGTCAGCAGCGCGGTGACGCAACCCGCGCCGGAGGACTCGCCGAAGAGCGTGACGTTGCCGGGATCGCCGCCGAACGCGGCGATGTTGTCGCGTACCCATTCCAGTGCGGCGATCTGGTCGTGCAGACCGAGGTTCGGCGCGAAGTCGTCGCCGAGCGAGGAGAGGTCGAGGAAGCCGAGCGCACCGAGCCGATAGTTGACCCCGACGACCACGACGTCACCGGCCGCGGCCAGCTTGCGCCCGTCGTAGATCTGCTGCGCGGCGGTGCCCAGGCAGTACGCGCCGCCGTGCAGCCAGACCAGCACCGGGCGCGGCTCGGAGTCCGGGCCACGGGTGGGATCGCCCGTCTCCGGCCGCGGTGACCAGACGTTGAGCCACAGACAGTCCTCGCCCATGGTCAGGCCGGAGTCGACGGGAACCATGGTGCCCATCGTCTGCGGCGCGATCTGCCCGAAAACGGTGCAGTCGCGCACCCCGTCCCAAGGCTGCGGGGCCCGTGGCGGAGCGAATCTGGCCGGACCGGTGGGAGCCGCCGCGTAGGGGATGCTGCGCCAGACCGACACCGGCCCTTCGCGCACACCACGCACGTCGCCGTAGGCCGTTCGCGCGATGGGCTCGGCCGAACCGTCGGGACCGGGCACCGCCTCGGAGAACTGAGCGCGCATCGCAGACCTCCTCATACTTCTTTTTCGAGAGTACGTCGAAGATCAGTACGAGAGCGTCGCGATGCCGTGACATTGCCGCGTCGACTCCCATTCATCCGCTGTTCAGGCCCCTGGCCGGCGCCGCGGTGTCGAATCGGTCACGCGAGCGCAGGCGCCCACCGCCACCTGGGGATAGCCAGGAGAATGCTCCTGCTGTCACGGTGGCGCGGGATCAGGTCGCGGCCTCCGGTTCCCGGTCACCGACCGACGCCGTGTCGTCGCCGACATACGCCGCCCACAAGCGGCGATACGGCCCGTCCTCGCCGAGCAGTTGCGCGTGCGTGCCGGTCTGCAACAGCCGCCCCTCGCCCACCACCGCGATGAGATCCGCGTCCGCGGCGGTGGCGAGCCGGTGCGCGACCACGATGGTGGTGCGCCCGGCGGTGAGCACGTCCACCGCGGCCCGCACCCTGGCCTCGGTCGCCAGATCCAGCGAGGCGGTGGCCTCGTCCAGGATCAGGATGTCCGGCTCGACGAGCTGGGCCCGCGCGAGCGCGAGCAGCTGGCGCTGGCCCGCCGACATGCTGCGTCCGTGGTCGCCGGTGGGCTGGTAGTACCCGTGCTCCAGCGCGGCGATCATCTCGTGCGCGCCCACCGCCCGCGCCGCCCACTCGATGTCGGCGGGCGTGGCCTCCGGCTTGCCGTAGGAGATTGCCGCGCGCACGGTGTCGCCGAACAGGAACGGTTCCTGCGGGACCACGCCGAGCCGCTTGCGATACTCGCGCAAGCGATAGTCGCGCACGTCGACGCCGTCGACCAGCACCGCGCCCTCGGTCGGGTCGTAGAACCTGGCCAGCAGCTTCACCAGCGTCGACTTGCCCGCGCCCGTCTCGCCGACCAGCGCCACCTTCTGCCCCGGCTCGATGCGCAGATCGATGCCGGAGAGCACCGGCTCGGCGCGGGTCTCGTAGGTGAATCCGACTCCGCGCAACTCGATCGCACCGTTCAGGCGGGACACCGCACGCGCGTCGGCGGCGTCCGGGGTGGCGACCGGCGTGCGCAGCAGTTCGCCGAGCCGATCGACGCCGACCACGGCCTGCTGGTAGCTGTCGAAGACCTGGGACAGCTGCTGGATCGGCGCGAACAGCAGATCCACGTAGAGCAGGAAGGCGATGAGCGTGCCCGCGGTGAGCACGGCCTCGCGCACCTGGTGCACGCCCACCGCGAGCACCGCAGCCGTGGCCACCACGGACATGAACTCGATGAACGGGAAGAACACGGCCATCAGGATCTGGCTGCGCAGGCGCGCGTCGCGATAGTCCCAGGACCGCCGCTCGAACTCGGCCCGATTGCGCTCCTCGCGCCGGTAGGCCTGGGTGACCTTGATGTTGTCGACGTTCTCCTGCAGGTAGGCGTTGACGATGCTGACCCGCTCGCGTGCGAGGTTGTAGGCGGGCACCGACGCGCGCCGGAACGCCGCCGTCGAGATCACCAGCAGCGGGAGTAGCGCGAGTACCACCAGCGCCAGCCGCGCGTCGATGACCAGCAGTGCGATCACCACGCCCGCGATGGTCACCGTGCTGGTGAGCGCGGTGGCCAGGCCGGTTTGCAGGAACGCGGAGAGCCCGTCGACGTCGGTGGTCATCCTGGTCATGATCCGGCCGCCGAGTTCGCGCTCGTAGTACTGCAAGCCGAGCCGTTGCAACTGCGCGAAGGTCTTCACCCGCAGGCCGTACAGCAGCCGCTCGCCCGCGCGCCCGGTGACCCGTACCTGTGCGACGCTGATCGCCCAGTCCACCGCGACCACGAGCAGCGCGAGCGCCGCCGCGACCAGCAGCACGTCGCGCGCGCCGGCCAGGACGCCGTGGTCGATGCCGTAACGCACCAGGAAGGGAATCAGCACCTGCGCCAGGGCGTCGAGCCCCACCAGACCGAGCCCGGCCAGCAACGGCGCCGCGAACGGCCGCAGCAGCCGCGGCAGCGAGAACTCCGGATCCGGTGTGTGCGAGAAGGATTCGGAGACCTCCGGTTCGCCGGTCAGCGCGGGAAGGCGGTCGATCAGCTCCTGCACGTCACCGCTGGGCGGCGCGGCGGCGAGCATCCCCGGCCCCGCCGCCCGGCCCGCTCCGGCAGGAGCACCGGCGGCACGCTGGGAGAACGCCTTCGCCACCTGCTCCAGGGTGCGTGCGCCGTCATCATCGTCCCCGGCGGGCTCGACCCACAGCGGGGAGGTCGGCGCCTCGGGCCGAGCGAGCCCGGCGTCCACGCCGATTCCCGTCACCTCCGGCGGGGTGAACAGCGCGCGGAACAACTCGCCGGAGTGTTGCAGATCGCGCAGCGTGCCCAGTTCCGCCACCCGTCCGTCGTCGAGCACGGCCACCCGGTCGGCGAGCGCCAGGGTGGACAGGCGATGCGCGACGACGATGGTGGTACGCCCGCGCACCTCGGCCGCGATCCTGGCGTAGATCTGTTCCTCGACCTGCGCGTCGATGGCCGAGGTGGCGTCGTCGAGAACCAGGATGGGCGCGTCGGTGAGCAGCGCGCGGGCCAGCGCGATGCGCTGCCGCTGCCCGCCGGACAGCCGCTGCCCGCGCTCGCCGATCCTGGTATCCAGTCCCTCGGGCAGCGTCTGCACGAACCCGTCGGCCGCGGCGAGATACAAAGCGTGCCAGACCTCTTCGTCCGTGGCCGCCGGACGTCCATATGCCACGTTGGCCCGGATGCTGTCGGCCATCAGGTGGGTGTCCTCGAACACCATCGCCACTTGGTCGCGGGCGTCGGACAGGTAGCGGATGTCGACGCCGTCGAACAGGACGGCCCCGGCGTCCGGGTCGACCAGACGCGGAAGCAATTGCACCAGTATCGATTTGCCGCTGCCCGCACCGCCCGCGATCGCCATGGTCTCGCCCGGCTCGACGGTCAGTTCCAGCCCGTCGAGCACCCGGGTGCGGTCGAAACCGAAACCGACGCCGCGGAACTCGACGCGCGGGGGCGTACTGCCGCGCACCGTCTCGACCTGGGGACGTTCCACCGGCGCCGGCGCCTCGATCACCTCGCGCACCCGGTCCAGCGACGCCTTGCCCTGCTGGCTGACCGTCAGCAGCATGGCGAACTGCCGGATCGGGCTGACGAACGAGCCGAGATAGGTCATGAACGCCAAGAAGGTGCCCAGCGTGATGGACTGCGACAGCGCCAGCAGCCCGCCCGCGATCAGGATCAGCGCCTGTCCCGCCGCGGGCACGGCCTGCATCGCCGGGGTGAACCGGCTGGTGATGCGCGCGACGCGCAGCCGGGAGCGGTACAGCTCCCGCGCCTTCGCGGCCAATCCGTCGAGTTCGTGCCGTTCCTGGCCGAACCCCTTCACCACTCGCACCCCGGCGACCGCGGCCTCCACCCGCATCGCCACCTCGGCGGCGCGGGCCTGCGCGTCCCAGTTGGCCGGGAAGAGTTTGCGCTGGCTGCGCCGGGTGATGATCCACAAGGCGGGAACCACGAGCAGCGCGATCACGGTCAGGGCGGGCGACATCAGAGTCATCAGGGTCAGCGCACCGGCGAGCAGCACCACATTGCCCGCCACCATGGGAATGAGCTGCACGAACATCTGGATCAGCGTGACGTCGGTGATCGCCCGGCTGACCACCTGACCGGTCCGCAGGTCCGCCTGCTCGCGGCCGTCCAGCCGCAGCAGCGCGGCGAACAGGTCCCGGCGCAGATCGTGCTGCACACCCAGCGACAGCTGGGACGACGCCACCCGGCGCGTGAACGATGACCCGAATCGCGCCGCGCCGACGAGCAGCAGCAGCGCCGCCCACGGCGCCACCGACGCCGCGGTGGTGGTGAGCGTGTCCACCACGTGCCGCACGATGAGGGGCAGCACCGCCGTCAGCAGCGCCGCCGCGAGCGCACCGGCGCCCGCGGCCACGACCAGGCGGCGGTGCTCGAGACAGCGGCGCGTCAGGTACCGGATCCATCCCGGCTGGGACGGATCCGGTTGAACCGAGCTCATCGGGCGACCACGAGCGCGTCCGCGGTGTCGTACTGGTTGGCCGGCCGGTCCAGGCCGTAGTGCCCACGCAGGGTGGTCTCGGTGTACTCGGTGCGGAACAGCCCGCGCTGCTGCAGGATCGGCACCACTTGGTCGACGAAGCGCTCCAGTCCGGAGGGCAGCACGGCAGGCATGATGTTGAACCCGTCGGCGGCGCCCTCCCGGAACCAGTGCTCGATGGTGTCGGCCACCTGCTCGGGCGTGCCCGCGAAGGTGCGGTGCCCGCGGCCGCCGCCGAGCCGCCCGATCAGCTGGCGCAGCGTGAGTCGTTCGCGCCGGGCGAGGTTCACGATGAGCGTGAACCGGCTCTTGGCGCCCTGGATCTCGTCCTCGGTGGGCAGATCCTCGGGCAGTTCGCTGTCCAGGTCGAGTTGCTCGATCGGAAGTTTGAAGTGCGCGGCCAGCTGGCGGCGCGCGTACTCCGGCGAGATCAGGCGCTCGAGTTCGGCGTCGAGTTCGCGTGCCTGTTCCTCGGTGTCGCCGATGACGGGGACGATCCCGGGCAGGATCTTGATCGTCTCCGGGTCACGGCCCAGCGCGACCGCGCGCTGCTTGAGATCGGTGTAGAACGCCTTGCCGTCCTCGAGCGTCTGCTGCGCGGTGAACACCGCTTCCGCGTAGCGGGCGGCGAAGTTCTTGCCGTCCTCCGAGGAGCCCGCCTGCACCAGCACCGGGTAGCCCTGCGGCGAGCGCGGCACGTTCAACGGACCGTCGACCTTGAAGAACTCGCCGTGGTGGCCGATCTTGCGAACCTTGCTCGCGTCGGTGTGGATGCCGAGGCCCTTGTCCGCGACGATCGCGTCGTCGTCCCAGCTGTCCCACAGCTTGGTGGCCACGTCGACGAACTCGGCGGCTTTCTCGTAACGCAGCTGGTGGTCCGGGGTGTCGTCCAGACCGAAGTTGCGCGCGGCGTCGGCGCCCGCGGTGGTGACGATGTTCCAGCCGACCCGGCCGTTGCTCACCCAGTCCACCGAGGAGAACCGGCGTGCCAGGTTGTAGGGATCGTTGTAGCTGGTGGACGCGGTGGCGATCAGGCCGATCCGGCTGGTCTGCACGGCCACCGCGGTGAGGATCACGGTCGGCTCCAGCTTGCCGCTCGGCCTGCGGCCGGGATCGCCCATCAGCACCGGGCTGTCGGCGAAGAAGATCGAGTCCAGCTTGCCGCGCTCGGCGGTGCGGGCCAGCTCGACGTAGTAGTTGATGTCGGTGTGCGCGTACGGATCGCTTTCCGGCAGCCGCCAGGCCGCCTCGTGGTGTCCCACCGACATCAGGAAGGCGTTGAGGTGCAGTTGTTTACCGGACATGGTCGGGTCCTTTCAGACAGCGGCCGGGGCGACGCCCAGCGAAGCGAGCAATGCGCGACGGACGCGCTGGAATTCGGGCAGACTCGGGTCGCGCTCGGCGGGCAGGTCCACCGGCACGTCGACCGTGATGCGCCCCTCGTCGAGCACGAGCACCCGGTCGGCGAGCGCGATCGCCTCGTCCACGTCGTGGGTGACCAGCAGCACGGTCGGGCGGCGGCGCCGGATCAGTTGCCGCAGCAGCTCGTGCATCTTGATCCTGGTCAGCGCGTCCAGCGCGCCGAAGGGTTCGTCGGCCAGCAGCAGGTCCGGCTCGCCCACCAGGGAGCGGGCCAGCGAAACCCGTTGCTGCTCGCCGCCGGAGAGCTGGTTGGGCCACGCCCGTTCGCGTCCGGCGAGACCGACCTCGGTGAGTACCCGCACCGCCGCGGCCTTGCGCGAGCGCGGCTGGCCGTAGAGCACGTTGGCCAGCACCCGTTGCCATGGCAGCAGGCGGGAGTCCTGGAAAACCACCGACGTCTTGGCGGGCACCCGCAGCGTGCCCGACCCGGCCACGTCGTAGTCGAGTCCGGCCAGCGCGCGCAGCAGCGTGCTCTTGCCCGACCCGCTGCGGCCGAGCAGGGCGACGAACTGCCCGGCCGGGATCGTCAGCGTGATGCCGTCCAGCACCGTGCGTTCCCCGAAACCGCGGGTCAGTCCGCGGACCTGTACGCCTACCCCGCGATCGTCCGTCGCCACGACAGCACCTTCCGCTCGACCAGCCGGATGACACCGTCGGACAACAGTCCGAACGTGCCGTAGACCGCGAGGCCCACCAGGATCACGTCGGCCTGGCCGTAGTTCTGGGCGTTCTGCATCATCTTGCCCAACCCGTCGATGGCGTTGACGGATTCGACGACGATCAGCGCCAGCCACGCGCCGGTCACCGAGAGTCGCAGGCCGAGGAAGAAGCCGGGCAGCGAACCGGGTACCACGACCTTCCTGATGAACGTGGCCCGCGAAACCCGCTGCACCTCCGACAGTTCCACCAGCCGCTGATCGATGGTGGTGAGCGAGGCGTGCGTCTGGATATACATGGTGATCACCACGCCGAGGGTGATCAGCACGATCTTGAACGATTCGCCGATGCCGAGCCAGAGGATCATCAGCGGAATCAGGCCGAGGCTTGGGATCGCCCGCTTCACTTGGATCGGGCCGTCCACCAGCGACTCACCGAATCGGGACAGGCCCGCGATCAGGGCGAGCGTCGTGCCGACCAGCACGCCGATGCCGAGGCCGATGCCCGCGCGCTGCAGCGAGGCGGACACGTTCGCCGCCAGGGAACCGTTGACGAGCAGGTCCCAGCCCGTTTCCAGCACGGTCCACGGCGCCGACAGCTTGCGTTCGTCGAGCCAGCCGAAGTGCGCGCCTGCCGCCCAGAGGCCGAGCACTACTAGGACGCCGAGCATCCGGGCGAACGGAACGGACTTGCGCAGCCCGAGCCTGCGCAATTGCCTGCGTTCGACGAATCCGTCGGTCCGCGACGGCGGCGCCGCTACGGTGCGAGTCAGTGCGATGGTCATGGCGACTCCTGTGTTGTGCGGGCGCTCGAGCGGTTCACCGGGTGTCCTGGGTGCGGTAGTTCGCGGTCACCGCCTCGGCGGCGACTCGTTCGAAGCGGCGGTCGAAAAGTTCGTTCGCGTCGAACCGCTTGCCGAAATAGCCCGAACCGGTGAGCAAGTCGACGGTGTCCTGCTCCCATGCGATCGCTTTGTCCCAATTGTCCGGGAAATAGGGGCGCGGTGTCGTATCCAGAATTCGCCTGCCGTCCGCCGCGGAGACTTCCTGGTCTTTCACGTAGTAAGAGGAGATCCATTGCTCCTGGTGCTCCCAGGCCCAGACATCGCCGCGCGCCCAGAACTCGACGAATTGCCGGACGGCCGCGAGTTTGGCCGAGTCGCGCAGGACCGCGGTCGGCGCCCACAGCACGGTCAGCGCGTCCACCGCGGGCGTGGCCACCGCCGTGGCGCCTTGCCCGCGGTATTTGTCCAGGTATTTGGTCAGCGTCGGCTCCCCCAGCGGGGCGACGTCGATCTGCTTGCCCTGCAACGCGGTAAGGAACTGCGGGCTGTTGAGTTCCACCAGCTGCACTTCGTTCAGGCCGATGCCCGCGGCGCGCAGGGTGCGCAGCACCACCACGCCCTGGGCCTGGCCAGGCGAGAAGCCGATCTTCTTGCCGCGCAATTCCTGGATCGAGTTGACGGTCACGCCGGGTGCGGTGGCCAGCTGATAGTTCGGGATGTCACGGACTTTGACGCCGACGATCTTGGCGTCGAGACCGGTCGCGTGGGCGTGGATGGGCGGGATGCCCGCGTTCGTCGCGATATCCACCGAACCGCCACGGAAGGCCTGGATGACGTCGGGGCCCGCGGAGACGGCGGGCCAAGCCGACACGGTGAACGGCAGCTTGCCGATCTCACCGGAGGTTTCCAGCGCGACGCGGGTGGTGTTGACCGCCACCGACAACGAGGTGCCTGCCGGAACGGTGGTCGGCAGAGCGGATTTCAGATCGGTGTCGCCGCCCTCATCGGTGGCGCACGAGACGGCGAGCAGAGCGGTGGCGGAGGTGACGAGTGCTAATCGCCGGAGAGAATTGCGCACGGTGATTTCCTGGGTCGAATCCGGTGTTCTCGGGAATATCTCGCTCCCGGACAACACCGCAGTTGCGATCCGGTCCCGGCAATGGCTCGGTGCATTTCTTTCATGAAAGAACTTTCCCGAATAACCGTGCCGCACGTCAATATTCGTTCTACTTAAAATAAGTCGGAGTCAAACGGCCGCCTCCAGCGCGCGCAGCGGAGTGTGGAACAGGCTGTGCAGCACCACCGCGCCCGCGGACATCTCCAGGACTCGTCCCTCGAACGACGAACCGACCACCAGTTCGGCCGGGTCGGTACACAACAGCGAATGTTCGCGAACGGCCGCGAGATACGCCTCCCACACGCCGCCGACGCGACGGCCGCGGTCGACCACTACCACCGATTCGGGATCGAGCAGATCGATCAGCGCCGCGACGACCCGGCCGAGCACGCGGGCGCGCTCCAGGAACAGCCCGCGCACGGGCGCGCCTTCGGCCGCCACCGCCACCAACTCGGGCATGGTCGACGCCACGCCGCAGCGCTCGAGCAGCGCATGATCGGAGTAGTAGTCGTCGAGCGAGGAGCCCCCCTGCGGGCCCGCGCTCTTTCCCGCGCCCAGGCCGAGCAGCGACTCGATCGATCCGGCTCCGGACCTCGGCCCATAGTGCACCTGCCCGTGCACCGCGATGGCCACATCGATCACGTTGCCGACGAACAGCACCACCGAGCTCGCCGTCGCGCCCATGCGGCCGAACAGCTGCTCGGCGTGCATCAGCGCTCTGGTGTGACTGTCGAGCTGGGTCGGCAATCCGGTGCGCGCGGCGAGATACTCCCGCACCGGAACGTCACGCCAGCGCAGGAAGGAATGGTCCACCACCGACCCCGCCGTTCGGTCGACCCGGCCGCCGGTAGCGACGCCCAGACCCACGATCCGCAGGCCGCCGGACTCGTCGCGGACCCGGCACACCTCGGCGGCGGCGGTGGCCAGGATGTCGTACGGGGCGTGCGTGCGGTGCGGCACCTTCGTGCTGTGCCGGAGCGTGCCGCCGATGTCCACCAGCGCGACGGTGGTGTGGGTGGCCGCGATGTGCACCGCTATGGCCACGTTGTCGGCGGTGTCGAGCGCCAGCGGGCTGTGCGGTCGGCCGATCCCGGACGCGCCGGCGGTTTCGGGCAGCTCGACGATCAACCCCGCCTCCAGCAGCGCGCGAGTCTGCCACGTCACCGTGGCGGGTGAGATTCCCGCGTGTCTGGCGATCGAACTGCGCGGAGCCGGACCCAGCTCGAGCAACGCTCGAAGTACCGCTCCCGCGCTGCCGTCCGCCATCGCCGTCACCTCTTCATCGCCGCGCTGCCCAGCCACGCTACGGACGCGGCCCGCGGCTGCGAAGCATTTGGCGCAGGCCGATCCGAACACACCGGCGGCACAGGCCCTAAACTGAGCGGATGCCGAGTTACAGCTATCGGTGCCGCAGCTGCGGTGACACGTTCGAGGTGACCCGTCCGATGGCGGAGTCGGCCGCGCCGGCGACCTGCCCGATCGGCCACGACGACACGGTCAAGTTGCTGACCACCTTCGCCACCGTCTCCCGAGGCGGCGCGGGCGCGCCCGCACCAACCCCGGCGGCGCCCCCGGCGGGCGGCGGCTGCTGCGGTGGCGGCTGCTGCGGCTGAGTTCCCGGCGCGGTCTCACTCGCGCCGGTCGACATGACCGAGGTCGCGCTCGGGTGCGACCCGGTCGCGCACCCGCTGCTTCAGCACCGTGATGTCGGGAAATCCGCCGTCGGCCTTGCGCTCCCAGATCTGTTCGCCGTCCACGGTGATCCGGAAGACCCCGCCCGAACCCGGCAGCAGCGCGACTTCGTCCAGGTCGGTGGCGAAGGTGCTGAGCAATTCCTGCGCCATCCAGCTCGCCCGCAGCAGCCAGCGGCATTGGGTGCAGTACTCGATCGCGACGCGTGCCATGCCCGCTGACGCTACCGCTCAGTCGTCGTGCGTGCCGTCCAGGTAGACCCAGGCGCCGTCGGATCGGGCGAACCGGCTGGTCTCGTGCAGTGCGCCGCGACCGCCCGCGTCGCGGTAGTGCGCGACGAACTCCACCGTGCCGGTGTCGTCGAACAGTCCACCTCGATCGGTCCGGGTGATTTCCAGGAACAACCAGCGCTGGGCGGGATCGAGGGTCAAGGCGGCCGGGCGAGTGCGCGGATGCCACGAACGCAGCAGATAGTCGACATCGCCCACCGCGAACGCGGTGTAGCGCGACCGCATCAGGGCTTCGGCGGTGGGAGCGGGACGCTCGCCGCTCAACACCGGACCGCAGCAGTCCTCGAATGCCTCGCCACGCCCACACGGGCAGCGCCGTGCCTTGTTCATTCCGCGCCCTTCCGACCTGTGTCAGGAATCCCGGCGCGCCCGCACCGCCGCCAGGTCCTCGGCCAAGGCTACGGTCTGCTCCCGCCAGCGCCGCAGATCGGTGACGCTCGGCGCGAGTTCGTAGTCGTGATGGTGCGCGGCGCGCGACAACGCCGCCCAGAGCACGGCCACGCGCGCCGCCACGTCCGGTCCCGCGAAGGCGCGCAGCGCGATGAGCTGTGCCCGCATCGGACAGCGGACCAGCGGGGGCGCCAGCCGCAGCCACAGTTCGTCGACGGCCTGCTCCAGAGCGATCCGCAGAATCCAGGCCGTCGCGCGGGACCACAGCCCGCCCGCGGCGGTCACCGATCCGGCGAGCAACAGATCCACGGTTTCCAGCCGCTCGGCGACCGACGGCCGATTCGCGCGCGAGCGTTGCGCGCCGTTGTTCGGCCCACGCTGCCCGTGCCTGGCCGCGCGTCCGCCGCCCGCGGGTCCACGACGTGCGCCGACCGGCCGACGCCGACCGCTCATCGGCGCCTCACCTGGCCAGCCACGCGACGAACTTCTCGGTCTCACCGATCAGCTCACGCATATCGCGCCCGATCGGCACGTGCGCGCCCGCCGTGACGTCGCGCAATGCGTCCACCACCCACCGTCCTTCGCGCGCGATGAGGTTCTTGTTCAAGTCGTCGACCTTGCTGCCGACCCCGAAGACCGCGAGCGCCACTTTCGCCCGGGTCGAATGCGCGGCATCGATGTGGCGTTCCACTTCCGCGTGATCCATGCCCGCGGCGAGCAGGGTGCGCCGCGCCCTGGCCAGACTGGACGCCTCCACCGCGGAACGGCAGCACGTGGCCACCAGTTCGTCGGCGATCGCCGCGGGCAACTGCGGGGTGCGCACCAATGCGCGGGCATCGTCGAGATAGCGGCGGATCGGGTCGCTGGACACCCGCACCTCGACCACCGAGCGGTCGCGGCGCTGCACTTCCAGCACGGTCGCGTCGAGCTGCATCCGCCGCACCGCCTCGGCGAGGCGCTCGTCATGGGTGAAGACCACCACCTGCCTGGTCCAGGCGACCGTGGCGAGTACTTGGGCCAGGCCGTCCACCTTGGCCGGGTCCATCGCCTGCACCGGGTCGTCGATCATGACGAAACGGAACGGGCTCTGCTCCACCGTGGCGCGCGGCAGGAACAGCGAGAGACCGAGCGCGTGCAGCTCACCCTGGCTCATCACGCCCAGCGCGGCGCCGTCCACCTCGTCGACGGTCACGTCGAGCAGCACGCGGCGCGCGGTGCCCGCGTTGCCCTGCAAACGGATCGCGCCCAGCTCGACGTTGCTCTGCTGCCGCAGCGTGCGCCACACCCACCGCGCCGTCGTCTCCAGCGGCGTCATGCGCTCGCCGCGCAGACCCGCGGTGGCCGACTTCAGCCAGTCCTCGGCCTTCTTCACGGTGCGCAGCTCCGCGGCGTGCGCGGCCACCTCGCGCGCGCCCTCCAGCCAGGCCACGATCCGTGGCACCAGCGGCGTCCACACCTCGTCCAAGCGGTCGAGTTCCTTGCGGGTGCCCTTCTGCAACAGGTCGAGTTCGTCGACCAGTCGCGCGTGGGCGGCGCGCAGCCGGGCGGGCAGGTCCGGGGCGTATTCGGTGTTGGTCAGCGCGGCCCATTCGGCCCAGGCCTCGCGCACCGCCGTGGTGTCGACCGACGGCGGGTTGCGCGGATCGAAATCCAATTCGGCGGGAACGAGGTCGGGAAGCGCCCGAGCGGCCCGCACCGCGCTGCCGAGTTCGATCCGCGCGGTGGTGAGCGCGTCGACTCGGGCGGTCAGCCGCTCGATGGCGGCATCGGTCTCGCGCGCCCACGCGTCGTCGAGCGCGCCGCGGCCGCACACAGGGCACGGACACGGCCCGCTCGCGGCATGGTGTTCCCGCGCCTTGCGCAGCAGTTCCAGCAGGCGCAGATCGGCTTCGGCGTCGGCGGTGGCTCCCGCGGCCAGCGCCGCGCCCCATTCCTCGAGCCGGGTGGCCACCGCCTCCACTTCGGCGTCCTCGGGCAGCGCCAGCCGCACGATGGCGCGCAGGCCGTCCGGTCCGGTCGGGTCGTCCACCGCGCCGAGCACTTCCCGGCCCACCGCGGCGAGATCCGGTTGGGCGGGCCGCAGCAGCCCGGCGACCCGGACCGCGCGGTCGTCGGCCACCGACGCGAGCAGCTCCAGCAGTTCCAGGCGTTCCTGACGCGAATCCCGCACGGCGCGTTCCAGCTCCAGGCGGCGCATCCGGATCCGTTCCTGCGCCAGGGTGAGTTCGTCGAGACCGAGCAGCTGGTGCAGCGCGTCGAACAGGTCGCTCGGTTTCCCGTCCACCAGCGCGCCGAGTTCGCTGTAGGACAGGAAGGGGCGGTAGAGCTCGAGCTGGGCCGCCCACCGGTCGGTGTCGAATCCCGTCGGCGGCGCGGGCGGATACCGCTGGGTCCAGTGCGCGTCCGGCAGGTCCGCGTCGGCCGCCCATTCCTTGGCGATGGTGAGGCGCGGCGCGGCACCGGCGGTGAGCAACTCCAGCTCGATGCGGGCTGCCGTGCCGTCGTGCAGGTTGCGCCAGCCCTCCCGCCACGCCGCCGAGCGACCGTCCCACCGGCGGTTCCCTCCGGTCATCGCCAACTCCGCGGCCTCGGCGAAACTGGATTTGCCGCTGCCGTTGCGGCCGACCACGAGCGTGAGGCCGGGCCCGGGCGGCAGTTGCAGCGTCGTCTCGGGGCCGATACCCCGGAAACCGCACACCCGGATGGCGCTGAGGAAGATCCCGGAGTGATCGAATGCCGTTGACGCGTCCTCTGTTTCGGCGGCGCCGATGGCGCGCAACACGGTCCGCGCTACCGACGGCGTGACCGCGGGATCCTCGGCCAGACGCCTCGTCACCACCTCCGACAGCCGGGGCGGCGCGTCCGTGGAACCGGCGGCGTCGACAGCGTCGGGATCCAGGCGCATGCGAAAAACCCCTCCACCATCGAGCCGCAACACGTCCTCCGACCCCGTGCACGGCGCCTTGTCGAAGCTGTGCGGAACGCTACCCGATCACGCCGGAATCGCCCACCGCGCCCGAGCGAATCTGCCCGCGGGGATGGATATATGGTCATCGAAACGCCTGCGCCATGTCTCGATGTCCACCCCTCGCGCCAACCCCGGCGGGCAGCCTCGATGGTGTCTACACCCGGTCCGGGTGGCTCGGTCGAGCCGAACAGGACAGAATGCCAGAGCGCGCCGATCGGCGCAAGATTCGTTCGAAAGACGAATGCGGCACCGGGACAAGCGGTTCCGAGGGCGGCGCGGCGCCGGCGGCGGTACTTGTCGGTGCGCTGGGGTAGAAATCCGGTCAACCGAGCAATGAAGGAAGGCGATGAGGCAGCAGCGAGCCGGAGCGAGCCGATGACGACGCCGTGGACCGAAGCCCAGGTCACGGCGTTGGCGCCGGATGCGAATTCGCTCTCGGCGGCCCGCAAGCTGGTGGGTCGCTGGCGCGAGTGCGGGCAGCACGGCACGGCGCTGTGGGGCCGGTGCCAGGGCAGCGGCGCCACGCCTTATCAGACGATCGTCGACCTGTCCGGTCCGGCGTACCGCTGCTCCTGCCCGAGCCGCAAGTTTCCTTGTAAACACGCGCTGTCGTTGTTGCTACGCTGGTCCGCGGGCGAGGTCGCCGTCGCGCCGCAGATGGCGGACTACGCGGCGGCGTGGA
Organism: Nocardia sp. NPDC051900; assembly: GCF_044452545.1. Taxonomy (NCBI): domain Bacteria; kingdom Bacillati; phylum Actinomycetota; class Actinomycetes; order Mycobacteriales; family Nocardiaceae; genus Nocardia; species Nocardia sp. NPDC051900. The sequence goes on from NZ_JBITBU010000012.1 coordinate 94,548, forward strand.
TCGGCGGCCGTACGGCGCGGGCCGCGACCGCGGAGCGGCCCCGCACCCCGAATCCGGCCACCGCCGAACAGCGCCGGGTGCGGGTGACGGCGGGGCTGGAGGAACTCGACGTCTGGCTCGGTGATCAGGTACGCACCGGGCTCGCGCAGGCCGATCGCTCGTATCGCGCCTTCGAGGCCGTGGCCGCCAGGATGGTCGACGCGCAGGCCCCCGGCCTCGCCTCCGCTCTGCGCAGGCTTCCGGCCGCCGTGGCCACCAGAACCGACTGGCCCGACGTGGTGCTGCGCGAGTACGCGCGCATGCACCTGTTGATCGCCGCGCACCGGCAGCTCGACGCGGTATCGCCCGCGCTGCGCGCCAGCATCCGCACCCATGTCGGCTACCCCAATCCGGCCGAGGCGGTGCGCGCCGAGGCTCCGGTGCGTGATCGGTGGATGGTGTTCGGCTCGCGGATCACCGAGGACGAGCGCCTCTACACCCGGCGCACCTGGCTGTACGGGCGGGAGAGCAGGCGCTGGGCGCTGGTGGTCGACCATTCCTTCGGCTCCCCCGGCTTCCCCGCCGACGTTCCCGCGCTGGGTCAACTGGCCGACGCGGAGTTGCATTTCTACCCGGGCGCCGCGCCGCTGCGCGCGCTGTGGGGCGAGCGGCACGGCACGGTCGAACCGTTCACCACGTTGCCCGCCGACGCGAACCACCCCGCCACCATCGCCGCCGCGCTCGCCGCGCACGCGTCCGCGCTCGGCGCCGATCCGTGGCTGCGCTCGTGGCCGATGCTGCTGGCCGATGTGATACCCACCCGCACCGAAGAGGGCTGGTACCTCACCGAATCCGGCGGCAGCGCGCTGCCGATCCGGCCGGGCGAACAACCGTGGACGCTGCTGGCCGTCTCGGGCGGTCATCCGGTGACGGTGGCCGGCGAGTGGAGCGCCGACGGATGGGAGCCGATTTCGGTGTTCACCGCGGGGGAGGTGATCGATCTGGCACCTACGGAGACCTTCGTGCCCGACGCGACTCCGCCCGCCGGGCCGACCGGGAGTGCCGACCTCACCTCCGTCGCGCTGCTCGGCACCGCGCGCCGCGCCCCGGATCTCGCCGCACTCGCGCCCGCGATCGCACGCGCGGCCGACCGGTTGCCCCACGATCCCGCGTTGCGACTGCTCGAAACAGCCGCCCTACAAGACCTTTTCACTCGGGGCGGGGTCGTGCCCGCCACTGCCGCGGCACCGGAACCCGCGGCGGACGATCCCCGTCCGTCGCTGCCGCGCCCTGCTGCCGTGCGCCTGGCACGCATGCTGCGGGAACGCTCGGCATTCCTGCCCGAATGGTTCGACGCGGCGCGGCCGCACGATTACCGGGCGCCGGGCGCGCTGTGCGAGCAACTGCTCGAGCACGCGAAGATCAATGCCGGTTTGCGCGAGCCGCTGTTACGCCTCGCGGGCACTCGCGGCAGCTGGCTGGCGGCCCGGCATCCGGATCTGCGCGACTTGGTGCGGCTGCCCGTCGAACGGTCCACGGACACTTGGCTGTTCGGTCGGCCACCCGAGCGGCGCGACTGGCTCGCCGACCTCCGGCGCGGCGACGCGGGCGCGGCCAGGGCGGAGCTCACCGCGGCGTGGCCGAAGGAATCCGGGCCGCTGAAGGCCGAACTGCTGGCCGTGCTCGCCGACGGGCTCGGCCCGGACGACGAGCCCCTGCTGGAAACGGCGCTGGACGACCGGCGCGCGGACGTGCGCCGCACCGCCGCCGGACTGCTCGCACTACTGCCGGAATCGGCGTTCTCGCAGCGGATGCGCGCCCGAGCGAGCGCGTGGATCCGCGCCGAGCACCGAATGCTGCACACGAACGTGGTTCTCACGCTGCCCGACCGGCCCGACGCCGCCGCGCAGCGCGACGGGATCACCGACCGCACCATCGAATTCGCCTACCGCTGGAACGGCGCGCCCGACGTGTCCGCGGCCCGGCTCCGGCAGGTGGTCGCCGCGACGCCGCTGGCGCACTGGACCGGTGTGCTCGGCACACCGCAACAGGCGGTGCGCGCCACGATCGAAGACCGGTTCCGGCAGCCCATCTTCGACGGCTGGGTGGACGCCGCACTGGCTCAACACGATTCGACGTGGGCGCGGGCATTGTTCGAGGCGGGCGTGCCCACCGATCTGGCGATGCTGCGCAGACGGGAGCTGTTCGCGCTGCTACCGCTGCCGGATCGGACCGCGCACCTGGTGCGGCTGGACGGCTCCTGGCTGTCGGAGATCGAGGCGCTGCTGCCCGCGATGGGCCATCCGTGGCCAGAAGCGCTGGCCCAGCACGTGGTGCTGCTGCTGTTCGAGCGGGCGCGGGCGGCGGCGCGGCGCCCCGAGACGCACGGCGCGTCACCGAACGCGCACCGCTCGCTGCTCGCCGCGGCCTCGGTCCACCTCCCCGTCGCCGCCGCCGCCACACTGTCCGCCGTGGCCCGCAAATGCGACGATCCCGCCTGGCAGCGGGCCTTCGACCAGCTCGCCCATGACCTCAACAACCGCTCGATGATGCTCGAGGAGTTGCGATGACCACCACCGACCCGACGCCGGATCTGCTGCGCCCCCATGCCGAACAGGCGTACGCCGACGAGCTGCGCGCCCTCGCCGCCGCCGACGACCGGCCCCGCCCGCCGTCGTGGCGGCTGTCGCCCTGGGCGGTGGTCACCTACCTGCTCGGCGGCACCCTCCCCGACGGCACCGTGATCACCCCGAAGTACGTCGGCCCGCGCAGGCTCATGGAGGTCGCGGTCGCGACGCTGGCCACCGACCGCGCACTGCTGCTGCTCGGGGTGCCGGGCACCGCCAAGACCTGGGTGTCCGAGCATCTCTCCGCCGCCATCAGCGGTGCGTCGACGCTGTTGGTGCAGGGCACCTCGGGCACCGCCGAGGAGGCGATCCGCTACGGCTGGAACTACGCGCGGTTGCTCGCCGAGGGACCGAGCGATGCGGCGCTGGTGCCGTCGCCGGTGCTCACGGCCATGCGGACGGGCTCCATCGCCCGCATAGAAGAGCTCACCCGCATCCCGTCGGACGTGCAGGACGCGCTGATCACCGTCTTGTCCGAGAAGACGCTGCCGGTGCCCGAACTGCGCACGGAGGTGCAGGCCGCGAAGGGCTTCAACGTGATCGCCACCGCCAACGATCGCGACCGCGGGGTGAACGAGTTGTCCTCCGCATTGCGCCGCCGGTTCAACACGGTCGTGCTGCCGCTGCCCGCGAGCGAGGACGAGGAGGTCGCCATCGTCAGCAGGCGGGTCGAGCAGCTCGGCTCCGCGCTGGAACTGCCGACCGTGCCCGCGGCGGCCGAAGAGGTGCGGCGGGTGGTGCGGGTCTTCCGCGAGCTGCGCTCCGGCAGTACGGCCGACGGCCGGACCAAGCTCAAGTCGCCGTCCGGAACACTGTCCACGGCCGAGGCGATCTCGGTGATCACCAACGGAATCGCGCTCTCGGCGCACTTCGGCGACGGCGTGCTGCGCGCCTCCGACATCGCGGGCGCGGTGCTCGGCTCGGTGATCAAGGACCCGGTGGCCGACACGGTGGTGTGGACGGAGTACTTGGAGGCCGTGGTCCGCGAGCGACCGGATTGGGCGGATTTCTACCGCGCCTGCCGCGAGGTCACCGGGTGACCTCCGGTGTCGAGACCGCCCCTGTGACCAGGGTATTCGGCATCCGCCACCATGGTCCCGGCTCGGCGCGCTCGCTGCGGATGGCCCTGGCGGATTTCCGGCCCGACATGATCCTCATCGAGGGGCCCGCGGACGCCGATCCGCTGGTGGGCTTCGTCGCCGCCGAAGGAATGGCCCCTCCGGTCGCGCTGCTGGCGTACGTGCCCGACGCCCCCGCCACGGCCGCGTTCTGGCCGTACGCGGTGTTCTCCCCCGAGTGGCAGGCGCTGCGGTACGCCACGGACAACGCGGTGCCCGTACGGTTCTGCGATCTGCCCGCGAGCGTCACGCTCGCGACCGAGGACGAGCCCGGCGACCGGTTCGATCCGCTCGCCGCGCTCGCCGCAGCGGGCGGCTACGACGACGCCGAACGCTGGTGGGACGCCGTCGTCGAAACCGTGCCGGACGCAGACGCGTTCGACGCGATCACCGAGGCGATGGGCGCGCTGCGGGAAGGCGCCGAGCGCGACGCCACGCACGGCGACCCGACGTCGGCCGCGCAAGACGGCCCGGCGCGCCAGGGGCCTGCGGGCACCGAACCGGCTGATGACCGACCGACCGCCGAATCGGGACGCGATCGCCCTGAAGGCGAGCAACTCTCGACCGTGCAACCGGCGCAGGATCGATCCACCGTGGCCTCCACGTCGGAGTTGGATTCGGTCGCGGAGGCAGTAGCCGAATCGGCCCTCGTGCCGGAACCACCGCCCGAACCACTCGTGGTCGACGCTCACACCCTCCGGCGCGAGGCTTATATGCGCCAGACGATGCGCAAGGCCCTCAAAGACGGTGCGATGCGGCTGGCGGTGGTGTGCGGGGCGTGGCACGCGCCCGCGCTCGCCGGCGCGCTCGGTCCCGCCGCGCCGGACGCACGGATGCTCAAGGGCCTTCCGAAGATCAAAACCAGGCTCACCTGGGTGCCGTGGACGCATTCGCGGCTGTCCACGACCTCCGGCTACGGCGCGGGCGTCACCTCACCGGGCTGGTACCACCACCTGTTCACCGCCACCGAGCGGCCGATCGCCCGCTGGCTGACCAAGGTCGCCGGTGTGCTGCGCGCCCACGATCTGCCCGTCTCCAGCGCCCACGTCATCGAGGCCGTCCGGCTCGCCGACACCCTCGCCGCGCTGCGCGGTCGCCCGCTCCCCGGTCTGTCGGAGGTGACCGAGGCCACGCGGTCGGTGCTGTGCGGCGGCGACGAGACGATGCTGCGGTTGGTGATCGGCGAACTCGTCGTCGGCGAGGCGCTCGGGGCCGTTCCGGAGCAGACGCCGACCGTGCCGCTGGACGCGGACCTGCGCGCCACCATCCGGTCGCTGCGGATGAAGCAGGAGCCCTCGATCCGTACCGTCGACCTGGATCTGCGTAAGGATCGCGAGGTGCGGCGGTCGCGCCTGCTGCACCGGCTGCGGGTGCTCGACATCGAGTGGGGCACGCTCACCACCAGCGACGTGCGCAGCACGGGCACCTTCCGGGAAACCTGGACGCTGCGATGGCAGCCCGAGTACGCGATCTCCATCATCGAGGCCTCCCGCTGGGGCACCACCATCCGCACCGCGGCGGAGGCGAAGATTCTCGACGCCGCGAGCCGCGCCGACCGCTCGGTCGGTGAATTGACCGCCGCGCTGGAAATCGCGCTGCTGGCCGACCTCGGCGGCGCCACCGACGGATTGATCGCCCGGCTGGAATCCACCGCGGCGCTCGACCACGACGTCACCCACCTGCTGGCCGCGCTGCCCGGCCTGATCCGCACACTGCGTTACGGCGACGTGCGCGGCACCGACACCAAGGCGCTGGCCCACGTGGCCGACGGGTTGCTGGTGCGTATCTGCGCCGGCCTGCCCGCGGCGGTCACCGGATTGGACACCGACGCCGCCACCGATCTGCGCGGTCTGCTGGACGCGGCGCACACCGCCATCCACACCAGGGACGACGGCTGGGCCACCGGTGAGTGGCTCGCCGCATTGCGCCGGGTCGCCGACCGCGACGACGTACACGGCGCGCTGGTCGGTCGTGCGGTCCGTTTGCTCGCCGACGCGGGTCGCATCGATGACGCCGAATCCGCGCGCAGACTGTCCGCCGCCCTCTCGGTGGGCGCCACCGCCGCGGCCAAGGCGGCGTGGATAGACGGATTCCTCGGCGGTCGCGGCCTGCTTCTGGTGCACGATCGGGAGTTGTTGCGGCTCATCGACGATTGGCTGCGCGGACTCGGCGACGACACGTTCGTCGAGACGCTGCCGCTGCTGCGCCGTACCTTCGGCGCGTTCGAATCGGGTGAACGCCGCGCGATCGGGCAGGCGGTCCGCGACGGCGGATCGGTATCACCGGTCGCGGCCTTCGCGGGCATCGACGCCGATCGAGCCATGACCGCGGTGCGCACCGCGGCGGAGATCCTGGGGGTTACGGTATGAGCGGTCGGACTCGGAGACAACGGCGATGCGTAACCGCACAAGACCCGGCTCCTGCTGAAATCGGGCAGTACATATGCGCTCGAGCCCGAAGTCGGCGGCGCAGCGTAACCGCTGTGAGCAACGCTGACGCCCCAATCGGAGACACCATGAGTGACCCGAGGCAAACGCCCAGCGTAACGACGCAGACCACCACCCATGCCGACAACCGGCACAGCACGAGCGGTCAGGCGCGAAAGCGGCAGCGCCGCATAACCAGCGGAGCCGTACTCATGCTCGAGGAGGACGCCGCATGAGCGGTCAGACGCGGCGAGCCTGCACAGGCGCTCTCGCCCGTACCGAGGAGGACAAGCCGTGACCGACGAAGCACAGTCTCGGCGTTGGCGATTAGTGCTCGGCGCGGCCGCGGAGGAAGGACTGGGCGGGCTGGGCTCCGGCGCCGACGCGGCGATGGACCGGGCGCTGTCGGCGCTGTACAACACCGATGAGGAGACCTCGCCCGGCAAGCGCACCGGTGGTTTGCAGGGCTCGGCGCCGCGCGTGGCCCGCTGGCTCGGCGATATCCGCAGCTACTTCCCCGCCTCCGTCGTCGAGGTCATGCAACGCGACGCCGTGGAGCGGCTCGATCTCACCCAATTGCTGCTGGAGCCGGAACTGCTCGAGGCGGTGGAACCGGACGTGCACCTGGTCGGCACCCTGCTGAGCTTGAACCGGGTGATGCCCGAGACCACCAAGGCCACCGCGCGCATGGTGGTGGAGAAGGTGGTGCGGGAGATCGAGCAGCGCATCGCGGCGCAGACCGTCGCCGCGGTGTCCGGTGCGCTGAACCGCGCCGCCCGGGTCACCCGGCCGAAATTGCGGGATATCGACTGGGACCGCACCATTCGCAAGAACCTCGCCACCTATCTGCCCGAGCATCGCACCGTGGTCCCCGAACGCCTGGTCGGCTACGGCCGCAAGGCCCAGGCGGTCCGGCGGGACGTGGTGCTGGCCATCGACCAGTCCGGTTCGATGGCCGCCAGCGTCGTGTACGCGTCGGTGTTCGGCGCGGTGCTCGCCTCGATGCGGTCGCTGCGCACCTCGCTGGTGGTCTTCGACACCGAGATCGTCGACCTCACCGACAAACTCGACGACCCGGTAGAGGTGCTGTTCGGCACGCAACTCGGCGGCGGCACCGACATCAACCGGGCCCTCGCCTACTGCCAGTCCCTGGTCACCCGCCCGGCCGATACGTTGTTCGTCCTGATCTCCGACCTCTACGAGGGCGGCATCCGCGACGAGATGCTGCGCCGCGTCCGCTCGCTACAGGATTCCGGCGTGCAGGTCGTCGTGCTGCTCGCCCTCTCCGACGACGGCGCCCCCGCCTTCGACCACGACAACGCCGCAGCCCTCGCCGCACTGGGCATCCCGGCCTTCGCCTGCACCCCCGACAAGTTCCCGGAACTCTTGGCACTGGCCCTCGACCGCGGCGACGTCCAGTCCTGGGCCCACGCCAACGCCGCCCAGCACTGACGCGAATCCCTCGGGGTCTGCCACGCGCGACGACTTGGTGCTGGATCCGTCGTTACGACCCACAAGACCTCGAGAAGGTGTGGCACTACCTGGCCCGATTCGGCGCGACCGAACCAAGTCCGCCACGGTAGCCCCGAATCGGCGCCGAGAACACCACCGACCGTGGCGGCCAGGCGCGAGGGCTACCGTCGCCCGGGCTGGAAGCGCGAGGCCTGGGAAAGCGCAGCGGCGCAGGCTGATTCCGCGCCCTATCTCAGCGGCTCGGTTGAGTGGTTTCGGTGAGTAGACGGCGCAGCGCCGTGGGGGTGTGGCCGAGGTGTTCGCGGACGGTACGGGTCAGGTGTGCCTGGTCGGCGAAACCGAGGTGCGCGGCGAGGTCGGCGAGGCCGGTTTCTCCGTCGGTGAGCCGGTCGATGGTCCGGCCGACCCGTACTCGGTTGCGGTAGCGGGTCAGCGACAGCCCCATGTGCTGCGAGAACACCCGGCTCAGCCGGTACGGCGAGACCTTCAGCGATGCGGCCAGAGATTGCAGGCCCACCGATTCCGGTGCGCCGTTGATGATCGCCTCGCGGGCCGCGGTAACCAGCGCCCGGTCGATGGGCCGCGACCGAGGGATCGGCCATCCGGCGGCGAGTGCGACGAGCCGGACCAGCTCCTCGGTCAACGCGTAGTCGATGTCGCCACCTCGGACGGCAGCGAGAACACGGTGGTGCGCGAGATCGATACGGGCATCGAGGTACACCGCACGCGGATCGACGGCCCCTTCCCAGCGGCCGGGCGCGACGGTCACCACGGTGCAGACGTCGCCGCCGACGGGATGGGCGAACCGTTCCTCTTCGCCCGGTACGCCCAGGTAGCCGACTGTCGGATCCAGGTCGGCCCGGTCACCGTCGGACTGTCGCTGGAACCGGCCACGGCGCACGAGCACGAGGCGATGGTCGTCGCGGACCTCCGGGTCCGAGAAGTGGGTGTGGTCGGAGCGGCAGGTCACCGTGGTGACGGTGAACTCGGGCCGGGCGGCAACGGTTGTCGTGGACAGCACCTGCGGACCGTACGCCGAGGGTACGACGAAAAACGCCGCGCAAGGATCTTCAAGACCCGTGGGTGGGCCGGCGGGAATGCTGAGACGGCAACCGAATCACCGCGGCCGACCAGGAGGACCCCATGGCATCCGTTCACAAAGAATTCGACATCCACGCCACGCCCGAGCAGGTATGGGACGCTGTCAGCGATTTCGGCGCGGTGCACGAGCGGCTCGGCCCGGGTCTCGTCACCGACGCACGGCTCGACGCGGACACCCGCACCGTCACCTTCGCCAACGGCACCGTGGTCGTGGAACGGCTCATCGACCTCGACCCGGTGAGCCGGCGTATCGCGTACTCGATCGTCGGAGGCAGTCTGCATTCCTCCCATCACCACGCTTCGATGCAGGCGCTGCCCGGCGAGGACGGCGGGACCCTGGTCGTGTGGCATACCGATGTCCTGCCCGAGGCTCTCACTGTGCCGATAGCCGAGTTCGTCGAACAGGCATCGGCTGTCATGCGCCGGACCCTGGAGGCAGGGGGATCCCAGGAGCCGGGTGGCAGCGAACTCGCACCGTAGGGCGCTCATCGGGCAGGCTGCGTGGCCGCGTGCCGCCGCGGCCGGTCGGCCAGGGTGACTCCGCCCGCCGCGGCCGTGGCGACCGCAGCGAGGGCGACCAGACCGGGCCAGCCGAACCAGCCGACGGCGGCGGCGCCGAATGCGGTTCCCAGGCTGCCTCCGACGAAGTACACAGACATATACGCACTGTTGAAGCGGGCAGGCGCGGACGGGTCGATGGCCAGGACCGTACTCTGGTTGGCCACCTGGGCCGCGAACAGTCCGGCATCGAAGAGCCCGAGGCAGGCCAGGGTCACCACAGTGTTGGAGAGGGCAACGCCCAGGACAACCGTCGCGACAAGGGCGAGCGCGAGCCCCACCAGGATCACGTTTCGCGGGCCGACCCGGTCGGTCCATCCGCCGGCGATCCGGGTCGCGAGGACACCGGCGAGTCCGGCGCAGGCGTACAGCCCGATCCGTTCGGGTGAATATGAGTACGGAGGCTGCGACAACGCCACCGCGAGACCTGCCCAGATCGCACAGAACGCGAAGAACCACAGCGCTCCCCGTGCCGCCGCCCGGCGCAGTGCGGCGAAGCGGGCGAAGAGCCCGGGAATTCCGCGCACCGTATCCAGATATCCGGCATACGTGCGACCCCATGCGGTCGGCAGGGTGGACAAGGACACCGCCGCGACCACGACACACGGCACAGCGAATACGAAAAGCATTGCTCGCCAACCGATCACGTCGGCGAGCCAGCCGCCGATGATGCGCCCGGCGAGGATCCCGGCAGATATGCCCGCGGTCACGATACCCAAGACCGTGGCCCGCCGACGACGCTGCGCGAAACGCCCCGCCACCGAACTCAGCTGGGCCCCGACCGCCGACCCCGCCCCGACCAGGCCCATGACGAATCCAAGGCCCCAAGGCGATCCCGCTACCGCACCAGCGGCGGAGGCAACCGCCAGCGCCACGAACTGGGCCGCCACCACGGCCCGTGGCGCGAACCGGTCGACCAGCGGCACCAGCAGAACCAACCCCACCAGATAGCCGACCGGCCCGCACGCCAAAGCGGTGCCGGTCGCCGCCGTAGAGGCGTGCAGTGAACCGGCAACCTCCGCGACGGCCGGTTGCAGTAGGTAGACACTCGCCGTCCCGAGCGCGGCCGCCAGCGCCATGAACCACACGACAGGCGTCCGCAACTCAGCATTCCCGGCATCCGGGATCCGTTCGCTTTCCATTGCATCGACGGTAGGAATCCCGGCATCCGGGTTCCGGCGAGAAATAGACAACACCGTCCCGTTCCCGGCCGCGCATGTATTCGCGACAGCAAGTCGGCGGGGAACGTCCCATGACGGCGCTTTCGCGTTCCGCGATCAAAACGGCCGGGCCGCGGTGACCTGGACCTACTCGTTCCAGCTCACCGCGGCCCTGTTGCGACCACTGGTATCGGCCCTCGTCGGCCGGACCATGCCCGCGCTCATGCGGGAGACACTCGCCGCGATGAAGAGCGGCGCGGAAGCAGCGGCAATGGATCAGCCGGGGTAACCCCCAGGGAATCCGCCCAACAGGGCGAACACCTGGATGGCAAGCGAAGACAGCAGATCCGCGATGGTCATCGGTTCCATGGCAACTCCTTGTCCGGATGGGCGAACAGGACGGCTCTGCGATCGTACGCGCGACGGAGCGCTTTTCCGGTCAGCGCCGCCGGGTGCGTGATGGACTGTCAGGAGCTGGTCAGCATGGGTTTCGACGGAACGGGACCCATCACGCCCCACGCCGTGGCCGCCGCGGGCACCACGAGGGGATGCAGTACGGCGGCCACCGCGAGCAACATGACAGCGACAATGGTGTCCAGCCAGTAGTGATTGGCGGTGCCCACCACCACGAGCGTGGTCAGCGCCGGATGGGCCAAGGCGAGCCAGCGCCACGGTGTGCGAGTCGCGGCGACGACGGCAACACCGAGCAGCAACGCCCAACCGACGTGCAGCGAGGGCATGGCCGCGAACTGATTGGACAGACCGCCGGAATCCGCCGCGCCGTAGACGGATTGGCCGTATCGCACGGCCAGATCGACGAAACCCTGGTCGGGCAGCATGCGCGGCGGCGCGAGCGGGATCAGGATGTGCACCGCGAGCGCGGCTCCCGTCAGCGCCACCATGAGGTTCCTGGTCCAGCGATAGTGCTCCGGCCGGAACGTCCACAGCCACAGCAGGACTCCGACGGCCAAGGTGAAATGCGCGCTGGCGTAGTAGAAGTTGGCCGGAACCGCGAGGAATTCGCGGTTCAGGAACAACGACTGCACCGTCTGCTCGTCCAGCAGGCCGAGCCGGTCTTCGAGTCCGAGCAGGCGGTGCGCGTTGACCAGGGCACGCCCCGTGTCGTCGGCGGTGATCAGACGGCCCGCGCGATAGCCGAGGTAGAGCACGGTGATGAGAAGAAGCTGCCCGACCGCCTCGCCCCCGCGACCGCGCACGGCCGCGCGCACCCGTTCGACGACTCCGCCCGACGCGAGCTCGAGCCCGGCGCCCGGACCCCCGAAGTCCACAGCGACCATCGCGCGGCCTCCTTCCCCGTTGAATCAGGCCGTTTACCGAGAATTAAGTGGAGTGGTAACCTCCGTTTAAACTAGCACTACCGAACGGACAACTTCAGCAAGATGTGACGGGGTATACAGCCGCCTGTCGCCAATTCGAGTTTGCTTGCAAGACAGGCGATCTCGCGATTTTCGCTACCCATCGACCGCGCCGCCGAGCACGCCAGACGCATGGCTGACGACCTGGTGCGGCCACCGGCTCCAGCCGTTCCACGCGCGATCCGCGCTTGCCTCAACCGGTGGGCGAATGTGGCCGCAGAGGGCCCACCCTGCGGCCACCAGCACACCCCAGGCGGCGCGTTTTGCGGGCACACCCGTGTTCGCGATGCCACTGCATGGCGACATGGGCTTCGGCGACCGTGAAGGGCTCCGGCGGTGCCGTGCAGGTCCATTCCGCAGGCCACCGGAACGCCACCCGCTTCGCGGCGTCCGGGAGGCGGCGACGCCCATCGGAGCGTCCCGGCGAACCGGTCGGCCACAGACAGGCCAACGCGAGCGCGACACACGATCCGCCGCCGACAGTCGCGGCGGCACTGCACACCAGATCCCACACACTCAAGGCATCACGCCCCTTCGAGCGGCGGCACGACCTCCCGTCCTGGCGGTAGCAAGGACTGATTCAGCATGTCCAACACGTGCCGCAACGTTCGCGGCGCCACACCGACCTCGGTCGAGGCGCGAACATCGTCCATCGGAGGGAACGGGATGTTCCTCTCGGCGGCACGCTCACGCGGACTGAGCGTTTGCGGCACGATCCGGCCACGCACGACAAGCGTGTAATACGCCAGACGTTTCCATGCGCACCGGTCGATGCGGCATGCGCGATGCCGCCGCATGATGTGATGAGCGATTTCCACGTCCACGTCACCGCAGATCAGCGGTGGCTCGACAACGGTCTCGACCCCCATCACGCCCCCTCGCCGGGCACGAGCCCGGACGAGCGCGTCCATGTGCCCTGCGGGCTGACGGTCTCGAGATCGAATCCCCTGTCGCAGATCAAGGCCGGTCGATCATCCACATGCCCCAACTCGAACACGACGATCACATCGACACCGAGCCCGGCCGCGAGGCCGAGCACATACTCGATCGGACTGTCCACATCGACCGGTGGACGAACGGTGTACACGTAGTGGTGCCCCAGTCCGAGAGCATGCCGCCACACCTCGGCGGCATGACGTGGGGCATGGATGCCGGACAGGTCATTCCGAATGAATCCCAATGATTTCGGCCTGCCCGCGATGGGCGGCTCGATTGCGTTCGCGTAGGTCATTGATTCCCCTCGAAGCTGGTCGGAGTACTGGAAGCACACCACCGCCTGAGCAGGCTGCCGCTGTCTAACAGAAAATTTCAGCAATTTGGCCCAAATCCCCTGGATCACCGCCAAACTGAGAGTGAAAGGCGATCGAACTGATAATGCCTACCAGGGGGTCGGAATGGGGAAGCAAGGCACAAGCGCGTCGCTGCCGCGCCGGCAGATGGGTCGCTACCTGCGTGAATCGCGCGAGGAGCAGAACCTGACGCAGGGACAGGTAGCCACCATCATGGATTGGAGTGTGAGTACCCAGTCCAGGCTGGAGCGGGGAGATGTCGGCCGGCTGCGCGCACGTGACATCGAATTGCTCTGCCAGAATTTAGGTCTGGATCACGAGAAGAGCGCCGCGATGGTCGGCCTGTTCAGGCAGGGAGCCGAGAAGAGCTGGTGGCATAGCTTCGGCGATCTCATTCCTGAGACGTTCAATGTCTACATCGGTTTGGAAGCCAGCGCTCGGCAGATCGAGATCTTTCGACCCGACATCATTCCCGGGCTGTTGCAGACCAACGACTACGCGGCGACGCTCGACCGGATCTACTTTCCGAAAGACTCCGAGGAAGAACGCCGACGCCGCATCGAACTGAAGACCAAGCGTCAAGCGATCATCACGCGCAAGGCGAACCCGGCGACGATCGACGTCATTCTCGGCGAAGCCGTCCTGCACGCGGTCGTCGGCAATCCCAAGATCATGTCCGCGCAACATCGTCACCTTGCGGAGCTGAGCACGTGCCCGAACGTCACGATTCGAGTTCTTCCGTTCGGTGCGGGCTTTCCGGTCGGCGGACCCGTCGGACCATTTTCGATCCTCGACTACGGCCTCGACGCCGCAGGTGGCGTCGCGGAACCGACAGTTGTCTACGTTGAGGGCTTCACTGGTGCGATGTACTTTGAGGGAGAGTCGGATCTTCGGCGGTATCGCGAGGCCCTCACGATCATTCGACATACCGCGCTGGACGCAGTCGCGAGCAGGAGGCTGCTTCGGCAAAGAATGAAGGAGTACTTGGCGTGAACATCGACCTATCCGGAGCCGAGTGGTTCAAGAGCACCCGTAGCTCGATGGGCCAAGATTGCGTTGAGGTCGCCTTCTTGGAGCGGGGCATGGTGGGAGTTCGCGACAGCAAGAACCCCAACGGTCCCGCCCTGGTGTTCGCTCCGGGCCAGTGGGACACATTCACCAATTCCGTTCGACTCGACGGTTCCACCGGCGCAGCCTGAGCCCGCAACAGCTCCCGCGAGGACACGCCGCAGTCACGTGCGGCGCACAATGATTGTGCGCCGGTTGTCGCAGCACGGGATATTCGAGTCGTTCGCCGACCAGTTCGAACAGATCTGGGGCACCATCACCCCTCGTGTTTCGCGATCAGGTGCCGGTGTTTGCCCAGGCCAGGCGAATGGTGTGAATTTGTTCAGGGGTGGGGTCGCCAGGTAGGTCGGCACAATATTGGGCAGCGATCAGCGTGCGGCGCAGCTTGGCGAGCATGTCCGGATAGCTGGGGATGTGGTCAGCAGCGCCAGACCGGATCGGCGAGGTTCGCGCACGACCAGCACCCGCACCGGCTGGGATCGGAACGCGCCGTACCACAGGCAGCGGCGTTCGTGCACGGTCACGGTGGCGGTGCGACCGTAGCGGGTCACCGTGACCTGCTGTCCGGGTGTGGTGGCGGCGAGATCGGCCGGGGTGCCGATACTTTCGCCGCGGGTGCGGGGCCGGCCCCGTCGCCCGCGCTGTGATGCCACGTCCCGCCGAGCCGGGCGGCGGTGAGCATGCCGCACACCGTCCGCCGCGTGGGCGCGGCGATCACCCCGACCGTCAGGGCGACGAACGTGGTGAAGGTGGAGGTGGTGAAACACGGCCGGAACGCATCCAGCAAGGGCTGCAACGACTTCGGTACCGCAGGAATCGACACAAACCGCCGATCATCACCCCACACACCCGCCGCCGATTCCCCGACACGCCGACAAGGTCACCGGCTGTCACACGTCAGCTGCCATTCCGGTCGCTCAGACCTACCTGACTATCCTGAACCATAGTGCTCGGTAATGCCGAGCACGGTTACACCGCAGGCGTGGAAGTGAACGTTCAGCGTGTAATTGGTTATTGCATCATCTGGATGGGCGGGTGCTCATGTGACACCGGGCAGATTCGGATGATCTGGTCGTTGACGTCGGAGACGCAGATCTGGGTCGGCGTGCTCGGCCCGCCTTGGTAAGCGCCCCATGAGATGTTGGCGGCTTGGTCCTCATACGGAATCCAGTGGTGGATGTCGGATCGCCACTCGCGGCTGGCGATCGTCAGTAGCGGCTCGGTCGGGGTGCCGCAGGTGGGGCAAGGATTCGGATAGGGATCTTGCATGCCCCATCTGATAAAGCCGCCGATCTTCCATCCGGGTGCGATACACAAGAAGTTGTAAGGGTGATCGTCGTCTTCGAGACCGCCGAACTCGACTCCGGGAATCTGGGCCATGGTCCACTGGTCCACTCGTTGCCGAAGCTCCCCCTCGAGCTCCCCTGAGTGCGGGTATTCGATCACTTGTTCCGGATCGATCATGCACGGTTCGGGCACCAGGTCTTCCTCGTACTCCGCGGGTTCCGGAGGATCCATCAGAACGTCGGTGATCGCCGCTGCCAACCGCCAGAACAGTGCGGTCTTGGGCATACCATCGTCGTCGTGCTCGAAGGGGCACCACAACACTTGCAGCAGGTCCGCCCCCTCGGGCGGAGACAAACCGGGCACGTCACGGACGTACAACTGCGCGACCGGCACCATCGCAATCGACCCGTCGGACTCCGGTTCCAAATCGTGGTCCTCAGCGTGGCAGTACGGCCATGGCTCGCTCGCCGGCCACAACAGTGGCCCCCCGATCGAACTGTCGTGCGCCGATGGTGTTCCCGGACGGGGGTGCAACCGAGTCACGGTGCGGGCCAGTGGCGCCAGCTCAGGAAAGACGGCCACGAGATCGACCGGACGTGGCGGCGTAGTGCGAGTCATACAACAACCTCTGGAGGAACGCGGAAACGTTCGATTTCGATGATGGATGGGACCGGCGCGGTCTCGTCCCGAGGCTAGGGGTCCGGGCCTCGATCAACTTCCCATCATTGGGTATCCGCCAGTGCATGGCCTCGGGGGCATGACATCTCGACATGAACTGACATGCCGCTTACAGATCGGGTTCTCCTGGTCGTGGCGGGGTGGTCAGCGGTGGAGTACGGGACTGTAAAGACTCTTTACACGCTGTCCGGCGGGGTTGGCCGCGCGCCCGTAGTCGGTAGCCGAGAACATCGCCGTACGCGTCGAACACCCGTTCGCCCAAAACTGCGAAAGTGAAGATCACCCCGTACACAACGACGCAAGGATTCGCCAATGGGCTCACGGCGTGACTACTACCGAGATCCGAACGCACCACGGCCGAACTCGCTGAAGCCGGGAGCGTCCGCGTTGGTGACCGACGAGCACGGGCGCGTGCTGATGCAACGCCGTGGCGACTCGGGTAACTGGTCTCTACCCGGCGGAATCATGGAAGTAGGCGAGACCCTCGAGGATTGCGCAGTTCGGGAGACCCGCGAAGAGACCGGGTTAGACATAGAGATCACTGGTTTGCTCGGTATATACACCGACCCTGAGCACGTGATCGAACACGCGGACGGAGAGGTCCGGCAAGAGTTCGCAGTAGTTTCCGCGAGGACACGCCGCAGTCCCGTGCGGCGCACAATGATTGTGCGCCGCACGGACCTGTCAGAGATCGGCGATCGCGGCCAATGGTGGCGTGCGCGCCGCCCGCACCGCAGGCCACAGCGCGGCCAGTACTCCGACGACCGCCGAGCTGACCAGGACCAGGACCAGCTGGCTCCACGGGATGGCGATCTGGTCGAGACCCAAATCCCTTAGCGTGCGCAGGAATCCGACGCCGAGTCCCAGGCCGAGCACCATGCCGACGACCGCGCCGAACACCGCGATCAGCATCGACTCCAGATAGATCGTGCGGCGCACCTGGGCGCGCTGCATACCGACCGCGCGCAGCATGCCGATCTCCCGGCGGCGCTCCACCACCGACAGCGCCAAAGTATTGACGATGCCAAGGATCGCGATCACCACCGCCAAGGCGAGCAGGCCGTAGAGGATGGCCAAGAGGGTGTTGATCTGCTTGCCTTGCGCTCCCTTGAATTCCTCACGGTCCTGCACCTGCACCACGACGAATTGCTCGGTGGCCTTCTCCAGGTCGGCGCGCATCGCGCTGGTATTCGCGCCCGGTTGCGCCTTGATCAGCACGAGGAAGTTGGTCCGGAAGTTGAGCGGGACCACCTCGTCGTAGACCGTCTGCGACACCACCATCGGGCCGAGCAGCGGGTTCTTCTTGTACACACCGGTGACGGTGAGCGGGACCTTCTTGCCGTCGACGCTGGTCGGGGTCACCTCTTCGCCGACTTTCCAGCCGCGGTCGTTCGCTTCGTCCTCGGACACGAGCACGTCCCTGGCGCCGAGAGTGTCGCTGCCGCGCACGATCTCGTAGTTCAGCACACCGGTCAGCGGACCGTCCGGAGAGGACGCGAACACCTGATCGCCGCCGAGCTTGAACGCGGCCCCCCGCATTCCGACCACCTGCGCCACGTTCGGCACCTTCGTCCGGGCGGCGTCGGCGGCACCGAACGGCACCCCGAGCAATTGCGGGCCCGCCAGCACGTAGTCGGCCCGCACGCCCTTGTCGACCAGCACGCCGACGCTCTCCTTCGCCGAAGCGCCCAGCATGCCGATCGCCGAGACGAGCATCAGACCCAGCGTGAGCGCGAAGGCCGTCGCGGCGGTGCGGCGCGGATTGCGCGACGCGTTGTTGCGCGCCATGCGACCGATCGGCCCGAACGGGCGCACCAGCACGCCGAGCCCGCCGACCAGCGGTCGCGACAACGCGGGCGCGGCCAGCAGCACCGCGAAGATCAACCCGAGCGCGCCGACGCCGACCGTGGCGGCCGCCGTGCCACCGGTGCGCTGCGCGCCCAGCACGACGAGGACCGCGCCGAGCGCCGCGAGCACCGCGCCGAAGATCGTGCGCAGGCGCAGCGACTCCCCGATGGACGCGAATTCCTCGCGCATGGCCTGCACGGGCGGGATGCGCGAGGCGCGGCGCGCGGGCGCGTAGGCGCTGACCATCGTCACCGCGAGGCCGACCAGCAGCCCGACCACGACGGTGCGCGGCCGCACCGCCATCGATCCGGTCGGCAAGCCGAGATCGAAGGCGTTGAGCACCGCCGACAATCCGAACGCCAGGGCGACGCCGCCCGCGAGGCCGACCACGCTGCCGATCAACCCGATGACGAACGCCTCCGCCACCACCGACGTGCCGACCTGCTGCCTGCTCGCGCCGACCGCGCGCAGCAGCGCGAGCTCCCGCAGGCGTTGCGCGACGATCATCGAGAACGTGTTGTAGATGATGAACGTGCCGACGATCAGCGCGATCGCGCCGAAGGCGAGCAGGAAGTAGTTGATGAAGTTGAGCGCGTTGGAGATTTCCTTCTTCAGGTCGGCACGCACCTGATCGCTGTTCTGCACTTTGTAGCCGGGCAGTGCCTTGGCGAGGTTGTCGCGCAACTCGTCGCCGGGAATGCCGGTGGCCGCCAAGTCGACGTAGGCGACGTGCAGGCCGTCGGTGAACAGCTTGCGCGCCTGCGTGTCGTCGAACAGCACGCCGATGAACCCACCTGTGTCGGAGGGAACCTCGTAGATGCCGGTGAGGGTCACGTCGATCGGATCGGCCTGGGAGGGGATGAGGATCTTGGTGCGGTCACCGATCTTCAGTCCGGCCCGGTCGGCCCCTCCGGTGTTGAGCGCGATCTCGCCGGGCCGGGCGGGCGGGACGCCTTGCAGGAACTTCTCCGGCTCCGCGACGGCCTTCTCCGGCGGCAGGTACGACTTGCCGAACGTCGGCGCCCCGCCGGTCTGCACGGCCTTCTTTCCGGTCGGATCGAGCAGCACCACCGGTCCGTTCACGCTCGGCGCGACCGTGCGGACGCCGGGATACTTCCCCAGCTCGTCCACCACATTGTTCGGAACGCCTTGCGCCTGACGTTCTTTCGGGCTGACCCGAACGTCGACGCCCTTCGCCTCGTTGGCGAAGATTCCGTCGAATGTGCTCTGCAGGGTGTCGGTGAACACGAACGAACCCGCGATGAACGCGGTGCCGAGCACCACCGACAAGAGGGTCAGCGCGAGCCGCACCTTGTGCGCCGCGAGATTGCGCAGCGCGACCTTGCGCATCGGACTTCCAGCCATTACGCCCGCCCCCGAATCTTCCGCGAACGCCCGGTCACGCCTGCTCCAACGCTTTCATCCGGTCGAGCACGGTGTCGGCGGTCGGATCGCGCATCTCGTCGACGATGCGTCCGTCGGCGAGGAACACCACCCGGTCGGCGAACCCGGCCGCGTGCGGTTCGTGGGTGACGATGACGACCGTCTGCCCGAACTCGTCCACCGCAGCGCGCAGGATCGACAACACCTCCTCCGAGGAGCGCGAGTCCAGGTTGCCGGTCGGTTCGTCGCCGAAGATTATGTCCGGCTTACCCACGAGCGCGCGGGCGCAGGCCACCCGCTGCTGCTGTCCGCCGGACAACTCGCTGGGGCGGTGGGTCAGCCGACCGACCAACCCGAGCCGCCGCACCACGGTCTCCAGCCATTCGCGATCGGGTGTTCGCCCCGCGATGTCCAGCGGCAATGTGATGTTCTCCAGCGCCGTCAACGTCGGCACCAGGTTGAACGCCTGGAAGACGAAACCGATGCGGTCGCGGCGCAAGCGCGTCATCTGCTTGTCGGACAGCGAGGTCAGGTCGGTGTCACCGATGCGGACGGTGCCCGAGCTGGCGCTGTCCAGTCCGGCCAGACAGTGCATGAGCGTCGACTTGCCCGATCCCGAGGGACCCATGATCGCGGTGAACTCGCCCTTCGCGAACTCGGCCGACACCCCGTCCAATGCCCTGACCTGGGTATCGCCCGATCCGTAGACCTTGGTCAGTTCGATAGCGTGGGCCGCGACATCGGTCGATGCCGCCAGGTCGGCGGTGTCGGCGCCCAAGGCTTGCGAAGTCATGCCGTCCAGTCTTACCGGCATCGCCGCCGCACGCCATCAGGGAACACCCTGTGTTTCAGGCCTCACCTACGACCCACTCGAAGGCGGATGCTTTGGATCGGGCGCCTTCGAGGGTGCGGGAGCGGTTGGGTTCGCCGAGTTCGGACAGCAGGTCCTCCGACAGGTTGACCAGGGCGGCCAGGGCGGTTGGGGTGAACCAGTCCGGCCTGGTGGCGAACAGGATGTCCTCGGAGGCGGTGTTTCCGCTGGCACCCGGCGCGAAGGGGCAGCCGCCGAGACCGCCGAGCGCGCCGTCGACCATGTCCGCGCCGGCCGCGACCGCGGCGAGGGTGTTGGCCACGCCCATGCCCCAGGTGTCGTGA
This sequence comes from Nocardia sp. NPDC051900, assembly GCF_044452545.1. Lineage (NCBI taxonomy): Bacteria > Bacillati > Actinomycetota > Actinomycetes > Mycobacteriales > Nocardiaceae > Nocardia > Nocardia sp. NPDC051900. Next base: position 115,074 of record NZ_JBITBU010000012.1, read on the forward strand.
CCGTGGAAGACGACGCGCCGGGGAGGCGTCCGGTCCCGCACCGCCGCGACCAGGGCGGACACCTCGCCGGGGTGGGCCTGTCCGAGCGTGTCGGCCAGGACGATGTCGTCCGCGCCCTCGGTGCGCGGGTCGCGGGCGATGGCCAGTACCCGTTCCGGGTCGACCGGGCCGTCGAACGGGCAGGTGAACGCCGTCGCCAAGCAGAGCTGGATCGACCCGTCCACCTCACGGGCCAGGCGCACCGCGTCCGGCATGGCGGCGACGCTGGCCTCGGTGTCACGTCCGATGTTCGCCCGGTTGTGCGCGTCGGAGACCGAGAAGCAGTACTGGAAATTCCGCACTCCCGCCGCAGCGGCCTTCTCCACATGGCGCGGCGTCGCCACCCATACCCAGCAGCGGCGCAGTTCCTCCGGCGTCAACGCGGCGACCAGCTCCATGGTGTTCGCCATCGGCGCGACCAGGTCCGGGCGCGCCATAGAGCCGATCTCCAGCGCGGGCACCCCCAGCGCGAGCAGGCGGCGCACGATGTCAACCTTGCGCTGCACCGGCAGCAGCTTGCCGGTCAGCTGCAGTCCGTCGCGCAACGTGACATCGCGCAGCAAAGGCGCGGTCATCGCTGCTCCCGCGCCCGGTGATGGCCGCACATCACGCCGCCCCATGGCTTCTCGCCCGCCCCGGTCGGATTCGGCTGCACCGTGGGCCTGCTGATCCCCGGCGAGCGCGGTTCCCTCGCGTCGCGCCCCTTCGGACGCCTCCGGTCGTGTGGCCGCGTGCTCATCGCGCCTCCAACGCATCGATCTCGGCTTCGCTCATGCCGAGCAGGCCGGACAGCACCTCTCGGGTGTGCTCACCCAAGTCGGGTCCGACGCTGCGGATGGGCAAGGACTGTCCGCCGATCACCGGGACGATGCCGGGGAAGCCGACAGCCTTGGGCTCCGGCGCGCCGACGTCCACGGTGAACGACTGGATCATGTTGCGCGCCCGGTACTGCTCGTCGGCCACGATGTCGGCCGCGGTGTAGATCGGACCGCACGGAATAGCGGCGGCGTCCAGCAGCTTCAGGGCCTCGTCGCGGGTGTGCCGAACCGTCCACTCCCCGATCGCCGCGTCCAGCCGCTCGCGATTGCGCCAACGGCCCGCGTTGTCCTGCAGGTCCGGGTCGGCGGCCAGGTCCGGCCGATCGATGACCGCCATGTAGCGCTGGAAGATGGCGTCGCCGTTGCCGCCGATGATGATGCTGGTGCCGTCCGCGCACGGGTAGGCGTTGCTCGGCGCGATGCCCTCCATCCGGCCGCCGACGCGTTCGCGCTGGATGCCGTAGGCGAGATAGTCCGGCACCAGCGATTCCATCACCGACAGGATCGCCTCGTTCAGCGCCACGTCGATCACGCGCTCCCGCAACGGGACCGGCGTGTCCGACTCGGCGCGGCGCTCGCGCTGGAACAGCGCCATCACGGTGCCGAACGCGGCGTAGATACCCGCGATGGAGTCGCCGATCGAGACGCCGGTGCGCACGGGTGGACGGTCCGGATCGCCCACCAATTCGCGCAGTCCGCCGATCGCCTCGGCCACCGCCGCGAAACCGGGACGCTCCGACAGCGGGCCGGTCTGCCCGTAAGCGGAGATCCGGGTGATCACCAGATCCGGATTCGCCTCGTTCAGCACCTCCGGCCCGAGACCCCACTTCTCCAGCATGCCGGGCCGGAAATTCTCCAGCAGCACGTCACAGCGCCGGATCAGGTCGAGGACGATCCCGCGCCCCGCCTCGGTGCGCAGATCCAGCGTGATCGACTTCTTGTTCCGGTTGATCGTCCGGTAGAGCATCGAGGTGTCGCCGCCGTAGAGCCGCCAGTTGCGCAGCTCGTCGCCCGCTTTCGGGCGTTCCACCTTGATCACCTCGGCACCGAAGTCGCCGAGGATGCGCCCGGCGGTCGGCGCGGCGATGTAATTGCCGAGCTCCAGGACGCGCACCCCGTCCAGCGGCCGAATACTCATGGCAACCAGTATGGGCTGTGTTGGTTTTTGCAGCGCCTGCGGCGCTGCGTGTTCACGGCCCCGAGAAGTCTCGCGCCCGAGCGACCGAGACTCGCGACTGCGTCGCATGCACTTCGGTCACTCGGCCGCGAGACGGGCCGCGAACGGCGCTCGTAAGACTCGCGCCCGGCGGGGTTGGGTCGGTTTCGGGCGGCTCTAGGTTGTTGTGGCAACCTCCGGTGCCGGGGGCAATACGCGAGTACGCCTGCCCCCGCGTCAGTGGACCGATCCGCGGTTCGCGGTCAGGTCACTTACGGCATTTCGTAGCCCGACCTGCATATATGGCAGGCCGGGCTCCTCGGCGACGGCTCACAGCGACCCGAAGACACCGCATGGCCCCTCAACAGCCGGAGGCCCGGCAACCATGCGGGGTCCGCGTTCAGGACGCGAGCAGCTGGGTGTTCTCGACGATCGAGTAGTGCTCGGCGTTGCCCGCGATGATGGTGCTCGTCGAGCCGTCGACGCCGACCGGGACATCGCCTGCCAGGGTGATGCGGGTCAGTTTGCGTGGCTGGTCGTCGTAGTCGTCGATGGCGTAGTGCTGGGTGGCGCGGTTGTCCCAGATGGCGACGTCGCCCGGCTCCCAGTTCCAGCGGGCGGTGTTCTCCAGGCGGGTCACCCGGTCCTGGAACAGCCGGAACAGCGCGTGCGACTCCGTGCTGGACAGCCCGACGAAATGCTTGACGAAATGGCCGAGCAGCAACGCCCGCTCCCCGGTCTCGGGGTGCACGCGCACCACCGGGTGCTCGGTCTCGTAGTAGGTGGACTCGAACTCGGCGCGGTAGGCGGCCGTGTTGGGACGCGGCGTCTCCTCGGCGCGGGCGTAGTCGTAGACGTTGGTGTGCACGGCGCGCAGGGATTCGGCGAGCCGCTTGAGCGGCTCCGGCAGCGACTCGTAGGCCGCGACGGTGGACGCCCAGGTGGTCGCGCCGCCGTAGGACGGCAGGTGCACCGCGCGCAGGATGGACGCCTTCGGGATGCGGTCGACGAAGGTGACGTCGGTGTGCCAGCTGTTGGCGCGGCCGTGCTCGGAATCGATCGCCAGGCTCTTCACACCATGCGAGGTGACCGTCGGGTGCGGGGTGGTCGGCGAGCCGAGCAGCTGGGCGAACTCGTACTGCCCGTCCTCGGTGAGGTGGTCCTGACCGCGGAAGAAGATGACCTTGTGCTCCAGCAGCGCGCGACGGATCACGTCGATGGTGGCCGGATCCAGGTCTCCGCCGAGCCGGACGTTGTCGATCCGCGCGCCGATACGAGCGCCGAGCCTGGTCACCGAGGCTGTGGATGGGGTGGCGGGTGCGACCGTCATGAGATCACCTTCGCTGTCGAGATCGGTTACTGCTCCGGAGAGCAGACCACCCAAACGACCCCTCTGACCAGGGTTTTCGTCGCACTGATCGCAAACGGCGCGAAAGCACCACCACTTCGGCCCACCGAGCGCGAGCCCGACCCGGACACCGCCCAGCTCCATTCCGTTCTGCGGGGCGCTGCCCAAACATCGTCGGGACGACCGAGCTGACCCAGCCCCGCCGGGTGCGAGTCTTACGAGCGCCGCAAGCGCTGCAAATCAGACACAGTGCTCGCGCAAGTACGCCAAGTCCTCCGCAAGGCCGTCCGCTGGAGTCTCCAGCACGACCGGCGCGTCCGCCGTGCGGCACACCTCGGCGAGCAATTGCGGGTCGATGGTGCCGTCGGCGAAGTTGGCGTGACGGTCGGCGCCGGAGTCGAATTCGTCGCGCGAGGAGTTCAAGTGCACCAGGTCGATCCGGCCGGTGATCGCCTTGATCCGGTCGACGACGCCGATCAGCTCCTCGCCGCCCGCCCAGGCGTGGCAAGTGTCCAGGCAGAATCCGGCGCCGTACTCGCCGACCGCGTCCCACAGCCGGGCGATGGAATCGAAATGCCTGGCCATGGCGTGATTGCCGCCCGCGGTGTTCTCGATCAGGATCGGCACCGCGAAGCCGCCTTTGTCCTGCTGACGCTCGAACAGTTTGCGCCAATTGTCGATTCCGGTCTCCAACTCGGCGTCGGAACGCACATGCCCGCCGTGCACCACCAGACCGAACGCGCCGAGTTCGGCGGCCGCCTTCGCCTGCTGGGCCACCGCGTTGCGCGAGGGCATGCGCAGGCGGTTGTTCAGGCTGGCGACGTTGATCTGATAGGAGGAGTGCACCACGACCTCGATCGGGCTGGCGAGAATCTCCTCGGTCCGCGGATGCGGGGTGGGTTTGTCCCAGCTCTGCGGATCGACCACGAACATCTGGATGACGTCGGCGCCGAGTTTCTCCCCGAAGCCGATCGGGTCGCTGTCGAGCCGGACGTGTGCTCCAATGCGCATGCGGGTCACAGTACTGGCTGCTACCGACGACAATCGAGGTTGCGCCGCGAGGTGTTGCATCCCGATGGCTCATCGAGATACATGGGTAGTGTCCGCGCGCTCGACTCGACAAGGGGGTGTACAGGTGTTGCAGACCGGCGAGATCTTCGCGGGCTACGTGATCAAACGCGTCCTCGGCCATGGCGGCATGGGCACGGTGTACCTGGCCCAGCATCCTCGGCTGCCCCGCCTGACGGCATTGAAGCTGCTCAAACGCGAACTGTACGCCGACACCGACATCCGCCGCCGCTTCGAACGCGAGGCCGATCTGGTGGCACGGCTCGATCACCCGAACATCGTCACGGTGTTCGATCGCGGCGCCGAGGACCGGCAGCTGTGGATCTCGATGCAGTACGTGCCCGGCGCGGACGCCTCCTGCGCGGACGTCGACGTGCTCGCTCCGTGGCGCGCGGTGCAGATCGCGGCCGACACCGCCGCGGCGCTGGATTTCGCGCATGCGAACCAGGTGCTGCACCGCGATGTGAAACCGGCCAACATCCTGCTGGCCAAGGCGCCGATCGGTCAACCGGAACGGGTGCTGCTCACCGATTTCGGGATCGCGGGCATCCGCGGCGCGGAGAGCACGATCGGCTCGTCCGGCACGATCACCGCGACACTCGCCTTCGGCGCCCCGGAACAGCTGATCGGCAGGCCGCTGGACGACCGTGCCGATCAGTATTCGCTGGCGTGCACGCTGTTCTGGATGCTCACGGGGGCGCCGCCGTATCCCGGCGCCAACCCGGCGGCTGTGGTGAACAGCCATCTGTACGCGCCGATCCCGGTGCTCAGCCGCACACTTCCCGGACTGCCGCCCGCGCTGGATCCGGTGCTGGCGCGTGCGATGGCCAAGCGGCCAGAGGATCGCTTCAACAGTTGCGCCGAGTTCGCCGCCGCCGCGAAATCCGCCCTGTCCGAACAGCGGGCCGGGCATCGGACGGCGCCGCACGGCATTCATCCCGACGGGTATCCAACCGCGCCGACATACCACGCGGCCGCGCCGCAGCACCTACCGAGGCCGCGGGAAACCCCTCGACCGTCCCCGAGTTTCCTGCCGCCGCGCCGCCCGGCCCATCCCGGCCTGATCGAGTTGCCGAACTTGCCCATGCGCCCGGGCTCGGTAGTGCGACCGCACCAGCAACCTCCGGACGCTCGGCCTCCGCCGGGCGGTCCGACGCATGTCGATCGCCCGCGCCGCACCACGCTCGACGAGCGATAGGTGAGGCGCGATTACTGCTATGGTTTCGATGTTTTCCGTGGTCGGGCCCATCTCCGGCCACGCGTTCTTTTGCTGTACGCCTGTTCGCCGGTGGGTCCCGGCGGGCGGCGGGAAGTGGAGCAGTCATGCTGGCCAGCGGTGACGTTTTCGCCGGCTATGTCATCGAGCGGCAACTCGGCCGCGGTGGCATGGGCTCGGTATATCTGGCGAAACATCCGCGGCTGCCGCGGATGACCGCGCTGAAGCTGCTGAATCGGGAGATGTTCTTCGACAAGGAGGTGCGGGCGCGGTTCGAACGGGAGGCGGATCTGGTCGCCCAGCTCGATCACCCGAACATCGTCACGGTCTACGACCGCGGGCTCGAGGACGAGCAGCTGTGGATTTCGATGCAGTACGTCGACGGCATCGACGCCGCCTCGGTGGAGCCGAAGTCGCTGCCGCCCGTACGCGCGGTGCAGATCATCAAGGAGACCGCCGACGCGCTGGACTACGCGCACGGCAACGGGGTGCTGCACCGCGACGTGAAACCAGCCAACATCCTGCTGGCCCGCTCCGGCGCCGGTCGCGGTGAGCGGGTGTATCTCACCGACTTCGGCATCGCGCGGCTGCGCGACGACACAGGCCACCTCACCCAGACCGGCACCTTCACGGCAACGCTGGCCTACGCCTCGCCCGAGCAGCTCACCGGCGCGTCGCTCGACCACCGTTCCGATCAGTATTCGCTGGCCTGCTCGCTGTTCTGGTTGTTCACCGGCACCGGCCCGTTCTCCGCGACGAACCCCGCCGCGGTCATCCAAGGGCATCTGCAGGGCACGCCGCCCGCGCTGAGCGGCGTCCGGCCGGGCCTGCCCTTCGCGCTGGACGGCGTGCTGGCCAAGGCGATGGCCAAGCGACCCGACGACAGGTACGGCAGTTGCGCGGAATTCGCCGCGGCCGCCAAGCAGGCGCTGACCGGTTCCAGCGCGCCGTCGATGCCGGTGGTGGGCGGTCCCCGCCCGGTCACCGGGCCGCAGCACCCCACCGCGGGCCCGCGCCCGGCCACCGGGCCGCAGATCCCCACCACGGGATCGCCGTATCCGGCTGCGCAAGGTCACTACGTCAGCGGCCCTGGCCACCAGGTGCACACCCCGCAAACCAGCGGGCCGAACGCGCTCGCCTCGGCGTCGCCCGCGACTCCGCCGCCCGCGCCGGTGGTGAACTCGCGGCCGCACACCGGTCCCGCGCCCCAGCCGACGGCCGCCAACCCGTATCCCCAGCAGCAGGCCGGGTTTTCCACCTTCGCCCCGCCACACGGCGCGCACGTGCACCACTCGGCCGCGCCGCCGCCCAAGAAGAACACCGGCCTGATCATCGGCCTGGTGGTGGGCGTGGTCGTGTTGATCGTGGTGGTGCTCGGCATCATCGGCGCCGTCTCCGATTCGGGCTCGAGCAACGCGGGCACGACGACCACATCGGCGGTGAAGCCGAATCTCGTCGACGCGACCCCGGAGTCGGTCAGCGCGGAGTTCCCGCGGATGGTGCCCGCCTCCAAGTCCGAGGAGGTCGGATACAACGGCGCCGAATGCTGGCTGGCCTCGCCGAGCTCGCCGCCGTCGCCGTCCAAGGGCGAACCGGACTTCGGTGACTGGGCCGCGCAGTGGCGCTGCTTCAAGGGCGGCAACAACGAGGATCCGTACTACCGGATCTACGTCTACAAGGCCCCCGCCGATGTGCAGGCGGTGCTGAAGGGCCTGCCCTCGTCGGCCGCCAAGTCCACCGACACCAACGGCGGAAAGTCCTACACCAATTACAAGTACGTCGACGACGGCGCCAAGATGGTCACCGCGTTCACCGGCGATCCCGATCGGACCCAGTACCTTATGTACACCGACGGCTTCTCCCACACCACCGTCGACGAGCTGCTGCGCTGGTGGCGCTCGGCTCCGCTGAACTGACCGATGCACCACACCGGCGAGGTCTTCGCGGGGTACACCATCGAACGCCTGCTCGGCCGCGGCGGGATGGGATCGGTGTACCTGGCCCGGCATCCGCGGCTGCCCCGGTTGACGGCGATGAAGCTGTTGAACCCGGACCTGTTCGACGACACCGAGTCCCGCGCCCGCTTCGAGCGGGAGGCGGACCTCGTCGCACGGCTGGATCACCCGAACATCGTCACGGTGTTCGATCGCGGCGTCGAGGGCGACCAGCCGTGGATCTGCATGCGCTACATCGACGGCACCGACGCCGCGGCGCTGGACGCGTGGACGCTGCCGCCGCCACGGGCGGTGCAGATCATCGCCGAAACGGCCAAAGCGCTGGACTTCGCGCACAGTCGCGGCGTGCTGCACCGCGACGTGAAACCGGCGAACATTCTGCTGGAGCGCGTCGAGGGAGACCAGGAACGGGTCTTCCTCTCCGACTTCGGCATCGCCCGATTCCGGGACGACACCGGACGGCTCACCCAGACCGGCACCTTCACCGCCACCCTCGCCTACGCCGCGCCGGAGCAATTGTCCGGTGCGCCGCTGGATCACCGCGCCGACCAGTACTCGCTGGCCTGCACGCTGTTCCGGTTGCTGACCGGCACGGTGCCGTTCGACGCCACCAATCCGGTCGCGGTGATCCAGGGGCATCTCAACGCACCGCCGCCCGCGATCAGCAGGCTGCGGCCCGGATTGCCGGTGGCGCTGGACGGCGTGCTCGCCAAGGCGATGGCCAAGCACGCGGCCGATCGCTTCGACTCGTGCGGCGAATTCGCCGCCGCCGCGTGGCAAGCGCTGACCGCGCCCGCGGCGTGGCCCTCGCCGAGTCATCCTCCGCTGCACGCGGAACCACCGCTCCCCAGCGCGGGCGGGGGCCTTCGTCCGCAGCGGCGTCCCCGGCGCAGAGCGCGACTGGAGGCCGTGATAGGTCTGATGCTGGCGCTGGGCCTGGCCGCCGCGCTCGCCGCGCCATCGTTCCACGACACCTCATCCGGCTCCGCCGCATCGACCACCACGGTGGCCACGCGGAACACCGACGCCACCACGCCGCCGACCGCCCAGCGCCCGACGACGAGCGTCTCGGCCACCGCGGACCGTGCCACCATCGGCGCCCGCGCGGCCGAGCTGAGCGCCGCGTTCCCGGACATGCTTCCGGAGACCTCCGCCCAGCGCCTGGTCCACTCCGGAACCGGGTACAACAAGGCGGGCTGTTTCGCCCACGCACCGGATTCCGCGACGACGCGCGACCACGAGGATCCGGATTTCGGCCCCTGGCTGGTGATGTGGAGCTGCTTCGGCGGGCCGAACAAGGCGTCTTTCGACTTCTACCTCTATGGCTCCCCGGCCGACGCGCAGGCCGCGCTAGCGGCGTTACCGGCCAACGACCGCGCGACCGCCACCAACAACAGCGGGCACAGCTACACGAATTACACCCTGCACGACAGTCGGAACCTGCGGCCGCGAATGGTCACCGCCTTTTCCGCGGACCCGGGACGGGCCGCCATGCTGATGTACAGCGCCGGATTCATCGCCACCGAAGCCGAGTTCATGAATTGGTGGAAATCCGCGCCGCTGAATTGAGTTTCCCCCAGGGGGAGACGCGAGGGTAGGCACATGGACGACACCCGCTTCACCATCGGCGCCGTTGCCGAACGCACCGGCCTCAGCGTCAAGACGATCCGGTTCTACGCCGACAAGGGCGTCGTCCTGCCCACCGAAATCAGCCCATCCGGCTACCGCCTCTACGACGTCCGCGCGCTGGCGGAACTGGATCTGGTGCGGACGCTGCGCGCTCTCGGACTCGACCTGGCCACCGTCCGGCGCGTGCTCACCCACGAGCTCGCGCTGTCCGAGGTCGCCGCGGCGCACGCCGACGCACTCGACACCCGGATCCGGATCCTGCGTCAGCGACGAGCGGTTCTGCGCGCGGTGGCCGGGCAGGGCTCGACCCCACAGGAGTTGGATCTCATGCACAAGCTCGTCACCTTGTCGGCTGCCGAACGTCATCGACTGATCGAGGATTTCGTTGAGGCGACCTTCGGCGGACTGGACGCCAACCCGGAACTCACCGAGTTGCTGCGCACCGCACTGCCGGACCTGCCCGACGATCCCGCACCCGCGCAGGTGGCCGCGTGGGTGGAACTGGCGGAACTTACCGCCGACACGGACTTTCGGGCGGCGATCCGGCGGATGGCCGAGTACCAGGCGCGCGAACGCGCCGAGGGCGATACGACGGGTCTGCACCACGCACTCACCGAGGCCGTGCGCGACCGGGTCGAGGCGGCCATGGCGGCGGGTGTCGCGCCCGGCTCTCCCGCGGCGGCCGAGGTGGTCGCCGACCTCGCCGCGCGTTACGCGGCCACGTTCGGCAGGCCCGACGATCGCGCGCTGCGCGAGTGGATGCTGGAACGCCTCGCGGTGGCCGATGACGAACGCGTGGAGCGGTACTGGCGGTTGCTCGCGGTGATCAACGGCTGGGCCGCGCCGCCGAGCCTGACGCCGGTGTTCGCCTGGTTCACCGCCGCCCTGCGCAGCGTCCTGGCGGGCTACTCGAAGACATAGTGCGCGAATTCGTGGGTCGGGTGGAAGCCGATCGCCCGGTAGATCCGGTTGGCCGTCGTGTTGTCGGTGTCGGCGAAGAGGCAGACCTCCAGGTTCTGGGCTCGCAGCTGCTTCGCGACGTGCGCGGTCACCGCGCTGGCGTACCCGTTTCCGCGGGCGTCCGGCGGGGTGTAGACCGGCCCGATCCGCGACCAGCCCTGAATCGGGATCTGATGCGCGGCAAGACTGACCGGTTGCCCGTCGCGTTCCCACAGCCACCACCGGCCCGCTTCGACGCGGCGCCGGATCGCGGCCTCGTCCAGTCCGGACGCCATGCCGGACTCCGCGCGCATGGCCGCGAGCCAGTCCCCGCACAGGGCGACATCGGATTCCAGGGCGCGGCGTGGCGCTCCGGCCACGTCCGGGATCCGCAGCGCGCCGAGCCGGTGCAGCCGGGTGCGGTACGACTGCTGAAAATCTCTCCCCAGCAGTCCACACCAGTGCTGGGCGAAATCGGTCGCGTCCGCGACGACGCCCTCGACGCCCGCGGTTTCGGGGACGACCTCGGCCAGCGCGCGAGCCACCGCGGGAATGCCGTCGGGCGGTAGCGCGCCGAGATACACATCGCGACCGGCCACGCGCATGGCGGCGCCTACCACCGCCGCGTCCTCGCCGTGGACGGTAAGAAATCGCGATGGCTCAGCCGGGGCATCCATGCCCGTGACATGGTTGGCGACGCTCGTGGTGAGCACGGTGTGCCGCAGCGGATCGCGGAGCAGGAACGCCCCCGCGACCGAGCGGAACTCGGCGGCGTCGGTGGTGATCTCGATCCTCATACAGATCACGGTAGGCGCCTGAGATCTTGCGCGCCTTCGTTTCTCACGCCCGTCGCCGGGCCTGTGGGCGGCCGACCGGCCGGTTTACGGTCCGTCCGCTTCGCCGCCACCCGCGCGGAGTTTGAGCAGAACCAGTCCCGCGGTGCAGGCGAGAATGAGTCCGGCGACGGTGATTTCGACGTGCAGTCCGGCGATGCCGAGCACCGCCCCGACGAGTCCGCCGATGAAGATCAGCCAGGCGAGCGTCCGCGACACGATCGTGGACAGCGAGCGGCCCTGCTGGTTCGACGCGGGATGCTGTGCCGTTGCCGACACGGCATCTTCTGCGGCGCGGGACGAACCACGCCGCGACGCTGTCGAGTAAGCTCCCATCATCTACTCCTCGATGACGCCGGTCAGAGAACCACAATCACGTTCTCACACAACGTGTCTCTCATCCTTGAACCGGCGTCTCACGCGTAACTTTGCTCACACACGCTACGACTCCGGGACGCCGGAAGATAGCGACACGTGCCCACGACACGCCGAAGAGACCAATTCGATATCTGAATGAGAACTGTTTTAAATGCGCCATCCGGCGCATACCCAGCGACCACTCGCCTCGCCGGACCGACCGGCCTCGAGTAAGGTGAGTCCACTCGATACACACCGAGGAGCGTCACCGTTGGAAAGCAGCAGGGCCAAGATCGCCGGTCCGGCGATCGCCGTAGGAGCGGTTTCCATCGGGCTCGTCCTGATCGGCGCCTGTGGCGTCGGTAAGCACGACACCTACGTGCCGCCCCCGCCACTCAAGGCGGGCGAGTACGCCGAACCCGTTGTCCACGAGAACACCACCGGCTCGACGACCCCCAAGGTCGTCATCCCGCCGTCGCCCAGCTGGCGGATCGCACCAGCCGAGCAGCGGCACCCCACCCCGTTTTCGGGCTTCATGAGCAGCACCACCGCCGAGCCGTCCCCGGGGAATCCGCACGACGACACCACGCAGGCGGCGCCCCCCGAGGAGCCGAGGCCGACGGCCGCGCGAGCGCCGGCGAGCGACTCGACGGACGAAGCGCCCAACCAACTGCGGACGACGCCGCGAGACGACGAATGACGCGGTGGTGCGCGAAACGCACCACCGCGGCACTCCTTACAGTTCGGGCAACTCGTAGTCGCCGACCCGCGAGCTGAGCACCCGCAGATGCTCGAGGCCGCTACCGAGGGTGCGCTCGATCGCGGTCAGCCGGGCCACGTAATGGCTCACCGGATACTCCGCGGTGACGCCGATGCCACCGTGCATCTGGATCGCCTCCTGCCCGATGTGACGGGCCGCGCGGCCGACCTGCAGCCGTGCGCGCGACGCGATCACCGGATCGTCGGCCCCGTCCGCCAGCGACGCCGTGGCGTACAGGCTCATGCTGCGCGCCAGTTCCAGCGAGACGTACATGTTGGCCGCTCGCTGCGTGAGCGTCTGGAACTTCGACAGCGTGACACCGAACTGCTTGCGCTGCTTGAGGTAGTCGGTGGTCAGGCGCAACGCCTCTTCCATCGCGCCGACCGACTCCGCGCACAGGCTCGCCTGCGCGTGGGTCAGCACCGACTCGATGGCATCGGTCGCGTCCGCCGCGCCGAGCCGCTCGGCGGGCGCGTCGGTCAGCTCCACCTGCGCGCCGCGCTGGCCGTCCACCGTGCGGTAGGACTTGCGGACCACACCCGTCGCGTCCGGCGCGACCAGGAACAGACCGACGCCACCCTCGGGCAGCGCGGCGCTGACCACGAGTTCGTCGGCGCTGTCGCCGTGCGCGACGGGGTTCTTCACGCCGGTCAGCGTGTACGAATCGCCCTGCGCCGTGGCGGTGGTCGCCAGTTCCGCGGCAGGCCAGCGCACCCCGGCCTCGGCATGGGCGAAGGCCAGCAGCTTCGCACCAGAGGCCACCTCGGGCAGGATCCGCTGCCGCTGTTCGGCGCTGCCCGCCGCGGCGACCAGGCCACCGGGGACCAGCACCGCGTCCAGGATCGGTTCCGGCGCGAGCCTGCGGCCCACCTCCTCGAGCACGACCATGGTCTCCACCGGACCGGCGCCGACGCCGCCGTCCTCCTCGGTGAAACTCAGGCCGAGCACGCCCAGTTCGGCGAGCTGACGCCACACGTCGCGGCTCCAGCCCAGTTCGGAGTCCACCACCTTCAGCCGTGATTCGGCGTCGTAGTTGCGCGCGAGCAGGTCACGGACCGTGTCGCGGAGCATGACCTGTTCATCGGTGAGATCGAAATCCATGGTTGCGCCTCACAATCCGAGGATCGTGGAGGCGATGATGGTGCGCTGCACCTCGCTGGAGCCTCCGTAGATGGTTGTCTTGCGGTAGTTCAGGTAGGAGGGGCCGCTGCGCTGCGCCCAGCCGGGCGAGGCGATGTCGTCCGCGCCCACCGGGATGGCGTCCGGTCCGGCGATGTCCAGCAGCAGCTCGGTGGCGGCCTGCTGGAGTTCCGAACCGCGCAGCTTCAGCACCGAAGAGGCCGGATTCGGCTTGCCGTCGGAGGAGTTGGAGACCACCCGCAACTGGGTGAGCTCCAGCGCGAGCAGCTCGTTCTCCAGTTCGGCGATCCGCGCCGCGAACACCGGGTCCTCCAGCAGCGTGCCGTTGCCCGACTTGATCTTCGCCGCGTACTGCTTCGCCACGCCGATCTTGACCTTGGTGCGGCCGACGCCGGTGATGCCGGTGCGCTCGTTGCCGAGCAGGAACTTCGCGTAGGTCCAGCCCATGTTCTCCGCGCCGACCAGCTGATCGGCGGGTACCCGGACGTTCTCGAAGAAGACCTCGTTCACTTCGTACCCGCCGTCGATCAGCTTGATCGGGCGGATGGTGACACCGGGCGACTTCACGTCGAACAGCAGGAAGGAGATGCCCGCCTGCTTCTTCGCCGCGCTCGGGTCGGTGCGCACCAGGCAGAAGATCCAGTCCGCGTACTGGGCCAGCGTGGTCCAGATCTTCTGGCCGTTGACGATGTAGGAATCACCGTCGCGGACCGCCGTCGTGCGCAGCGACGCCAGGTCGGAGCCCGCGTCAGGCTCGGAGAAGCCCTGGCACCACCAGATGTCCAGTGCCGCGGTGGGCGGCAGGAAACGCTCCTTCAGCTCCTGCGAGCCGAAGTGGGCGATCACCGGGCCGACCATCTGCGCGTTGAACGTCAGCGGCTCCGGCACCGAGGCCAGCTGCATCTCGTCCTGCCAGATGTGGCGCTGCATCGGCGTCCAATCCTTGCCGCCCCACTCCACGGGCCAATTGGGCACCGCGAGGCCGTGGTCGTTGAGGATCTTGTGCGCGGTGACGATGTCGTCGCGGGTCAGCTCACGGCCGTCCCGGACGCGCTCGCGAATGTCGGCCGGGATCTCGGTCCGATAGAACTTGCGCAGTTCGTCGCGGAAGGCGACGTCGTCTGGGGACAAGGATAGTTTCATACGCATCTCCCTGCGTGTCTCGTACGTCCGCGTCCAAACTACCCCCCGGTAATCCTGCCCTGTCGACTGGATCACAGGTGCGGGACACACTCGCCGTTCGCGGCGTCGGATTCCGCGCCGCTCCCCGGGACGGCGACCGGCGCGAGCTGGTACGTTGCTGCAGGTGGGCCGGGGGCCCACAGGGTTCGGTATCGAGGAGAACGAGTGAACGGCAGGACCATCGCACGCGCCGCGGCCGCCGCGGCATCCCTCGGCATCGGCGCGGTTGTCACCTTCTCCGCGCCCGCCACCGCCGAGCAGACCCAGGCGCCGGTGGACACCGGCCTGGCGCATCTGACCGACATCGCGGGGGCCGACCCGTCCGCACAGGAGGGCATCGCCGCGCTCACGCGCTACGCGGGCTTGATCGACGCCGCGCACCTGCGCGAGGTCTCCAGCGTGTTCACCCCGTTCTCCTACGCCGCGCCCACCTTCGGCTGCGGCAGCAACGGCCCGATCACCACGATCATCGCCGCCGCGACGACCGAGGGGACCGGCAACGGCCGTGACCTGAACGTGGAGCCCGGCGAGCTGCGGTTCAGCGCGACTCCTTCGCACTCCGGCGCTCCCCTGGCCTCCGGGCTCGTGGTCGCCTGGGTGAACGTGAACACCGGCGCCAGCGGCATCGACCCGCTCGACGACGTGACCGAGTACCGCCAGCCCACGCTGTCCAAGACAGTCCGCAGCGGTCCCGGCACGGTGCTCGCTTCGATGTGGGGCATCATCGACTACCCGTTCGCCCACTGTGTGATGACTCCCACCGTGGGACTTTTCACGGTGCCGGACAACCCGGTTCCGCCGCCTGCGGCTCCGGCGCCCAACCCCGCCCCTGCTCAGCCCGCGCCGAGCGGCTCCGGCGGCGAACCCACCCCGTAGCAACGCTTCGTCGCTGACGTCGGCCGACCGGCGTGCCCGGCCCCGACGGTCCGAGGCCCGGCCGCTCGATGCGACCGCGCCGTCGCGTCGGTAATCGAACGGCCAGGATGGCCCGATCCGCCGCATGGACTCCCGCCACCCGTGGAGCAACCGGGCACCGGCTGCTCCACGCATCGCCGAATCGACCGCGCGCCGGGCAGGCGCCGCTCCCTATCGGACGGCGGCGAAGAACGCGCGGATGTCGGCGACGTGCGCGTCCGGGCATTCCATCGCGATGAAGTGGTTGCCCGTGTTGCCTTCCGGCCAGTGCACGATGGTGTTGTCGCGCTCGGCGAGCCGCCGCATCAGCGCGGAGCCGCCGCCGTACGTGCCGGTCGGCACCGCTTTCTGTCCCTTCGGCCAGGTGAACCCGCCGTCGCCGAGGCCGTTGTACATCGGCCAGGACGACGAGGCCGCGGTACCGGTGAACCAGTACAGGCTGACGTTGGTCAGCAGCTGATCGCGGCTGATCACGTCCTCCACCCGGTCGGCGAGCGGGGCGAACTCGGTGAACTTCTGCATCAGCCAGGCGAGCAGGCCCACCGGTGAATCGGTCCACGCGTGGGCGAAGGTCTGCGGGGCGGGGCGCAGCAGGACGTGATGGTCCACGCCGCCGGTCATCCACTGCTGCATGAGGTCCCACTCGGCACGTTCGTCCGGCGTCATGGTGGGCACGTCCGCTTCGGTGGGCATCCCGATCCCGCCGTCGAGGTGCACGCCGATCACCCGGTCCGGCGCGGCGATGGCGAGTTCCGGCGCGACGTAGGCGCCGAGATCGCCACCCTGTGCGCCGAAGCGCCGGTAGCCGAGCCGATCCAGCAGGGTCAGCCACATCCCGGCCACTTTCGCCGGTGTCATGCCTGGCTCGCGCGGCCCGTCGGAGAAGCCGAAGCCCGGCACCGAGGGCACCACGACGTGGAAGGCCTGCGCGGGATCGAGTCCGTGCGCACGCGGATCGGCGAGCGGGCCGATGGTCCCCGCGAATTCGGCGAACGAGTTCGGCCAGCCATGGGTGAGGATCAGCGGCGTCGCGTCCGGTTCCGGCGAACGCACATGCAGGAAGTGCACGTCGAGCCCGTCGATATGTGTCTTGAACTGCGGGAACTCGTTCAGCGCCGCTTCCTGGGCCCGCCAGTCGAATCCGGTCCGCCAGTACTCGGCCAGCCCGCGCAGATAGTCGACCGGCACGCCGCGATCCCAGCCCGTGCCCGGCAGCTGGGCGGCCCAACGGGTGCGAGCGAGCCGATCGTGCAGGTCGTCCAGGTCGGACTGCGGAATCTCGATGCGGAACGGGCGAATGGCGGTGGTCATCGGTACGCCTCCTCGGCGGTCGGTGCTGCGGTACAGCGATGACGTTAAGCAGCATCTAGGACCGAACAGGTCCTAGATTTCCGGCATCATCTGATTCGTGAACGACACTCCCGCCCGACTGCTTCGCCTGCTGTCGCTGCTCCAGACGCCACGGGAATGGCCGGGCAGCGAATTGGCCGAACGCCTCGGTGTCACCGACCGCACGGTGCGCCGCGACATCGATCGGCTGCGCGAACTCGGCTATCCGGTGACAGCGACGCTCGGCGCTGCGGGCGGATACCGCCTCGCGGCGGGCACGGCGATGCCGCCGCTGCTGGTCGAGGACGACGAGGCCGTCGCCATCGCGGTCGGGTTGCGGGCCGCCGCCGGGTCCGCGGTGGCCGGGATCGAGGAGGCGTCGGTCCGGGCGCTCGCCAAGGTGGAGCAGGTGCTGCCCGCGAAGTTGCGACGCAGGGTGCGGGTACTCGCCGTCGCGCTGACCCCGCCCACCGCCGACGGGCCCACGGCCGACCCCGAGGTGCTCGCCACGCTCGCGGCGACCGTGACCAACCGGGAGCGGGTGCGTTTCGCCTACCGCGACGAGGCGGGCGGCGAGACCAGGCGCAACACCGAGCCGGTCGGCCTCGTGCCCGCCCGGCGGCGCTGGTATCTGGTCGGCTACGACCTCGATCGGGCCGGCTGGCGGGTCTACCGCGTCGACCGGATCGACCGCCCGCAGCCCACCGCCGCCCGCTTCTCGCCGCGTGCGCTACCCGCCGCCGATGCCGCCGCCTACGTCGCGGGCCGCCGCACCGACTGGGGCACACCGTCCTTCCGGCTCCGAGTGACCATCCACACCTCCGCCGACCGGGTCACGGGGCGACTGGGTGAAAGCCCCGGCGATGTCGTCGCGATCGACCCGGACACCTGCCGGATCGACGCCCGGCGCGACGACGCGCCGGAATGGTTGGCTCACCGGCTGCTCGCGCTAGGGGCGGACTTCGAAGTCCACGAGCCTCCGGAACTCATCGCCCATCTGCGGGCCATCGCTGACCGCGCCGAGCGCGCGATCGACCCACGGCAGGGACCTATGATCTGAGTTCGCCGGTCCCGCTTGCCGATGACAGCATCACCGGCCGCTTGCACAAGCAAGGCGTACTCAAAACCCCTGCTGGACAGGATATTCACCTCGCTGCGGTGTGTGGACCGCACGTTCGATGCCGGCTCGTGGACACGCGGTCCTCCAGGCCCTGCGGCGCGATACCCGCGCGGCCGGATTGCCGGGCGCGCCGACACGGTGCCGCCGATCGATGTGGAGATGGACGCCGCTTCGCTCCCTCTTCGCGCCGATACCGCGACGGCGCCGAAGCCTGTGATCCCGACGACAGCGGCTCGACCTCAGCGCGAGAGCTGGATTCGGAGGAGAGCGCCGGATTCCGTGCTCGCCGTCAATTCGTCCGGACGGCCGGGGACGGCGGCGACCGCGGTGAGCGGCTGGCCGTTGAGCACGGCGCAGGTGACGCCGGTGGTCGGATCGACGCGGATCAATTGGCCGGTGAGGGTGGTGACGTAGAGGATGCCGCTCGGATCGGCCAGAAGATCGTCGGCGAAATCCGGGAGACCGGCCAGTTGCGAGGACAGGTCGGCGACGGTGCTGCGGGACGCGGGCGCGTCGAGCGGGACGCGAACGATCCGGCCGAGCGGGCCCCCGTTGGCGGTCACGTAGAGCACGCCGTCGTGCACGACCGCGCCGTTGGCGGCCAGTCCGGCCAGCGGCGCCGCCCACTCGGTGTCGAGGGAGGCGTCGGGACGGACCTTGATCACGCCGGAGAGGGTCGCGACGTACAAGTTGCCGCTCGGGTCGAACGCCGCGCCGTTGGGCATCGTGAAGCCGGAGACGAAGACCTCCGGCTTCGGCACGGCCGCCGCCGGATCGAATCGGAGCACACCGCCGGGACGGACGACGCTGACCGGCGCGTCACCGTAGACCACGTACAGCAGTCCGTCGGGACCGAGCCGCACCGCGCCGGGGAACTCCACCGGAACAGTCGCTGTGAGGTTGCCAGCGGTGTCGTAACGCTGCACCTCATTGCGGTAGAGCCGCGATACCCACAGATTGCCCTGCGCGTCGTAGCCCAGGTTCTCCGCCCAGTCGAGCACCGGCACTCGCGCCGCGACGGCCGTGACCGCCACCGCGGGGTCGCAGGCGGCGATGGATGGCGCGGCGCCCGCGCCGGGCGCGAGCACTCCGGTGAGGGCCAGCGCCACGGCGGACAAGAGGAAGGCGCCTCGACGGCGGAGAGTTCGCAACGCGGGCACCTCGGGCTCCGGTAGGTATGAGTCGCCGCGGATCTTAACCGTTTCGGCGCGGAATCGTGCGGTCCCACCCGCGACACGATCTTTGGCACTATCGGTGGATGCCATTCTTCGACGGCGCGCGCGGCCGGATGCACTATCGGCGGTGGCCGATCGAACACCCGCGTTACACCGTGGTCCTGCTGCCCGGAATCGGCCAGCACAGCGGCCACTACCACCGCTTCGCGCGCGGTCTGCGCCCCGCCGGTGAGGTATGGGCGCTGGACACCGCCGGGCACGGGTTGAGCGAGGGCGATCCGGAACGGCCCGGCACGCTCGCCGAGCTGGTGGCGGACGCGGTGCGGCTGGTCGAGCTGGCTCGCGGCGACCGGCCGCTGATCCTGATGGGCCACTCGCTCGGCGCGGTGACCGCGCTGGGCATGCTCGGGGCCGCCGTGCCGGAGTCGGCCGATGCCGCAACGGGTTCGACGGTGCTGGACCGGAACTATCCACTGCGGCCCGCCCTGCCCTCGGACGCGCTGGCGGGCCTGGTGCTGTCGGGCGTCCCGAAACGCGCGCTGGGCGGCGGTGCGCCGGGCGCGCCGGGAACGCCCCTGCCGCAGCGTCTTCCGGTGCTCGCGGTGCATGGCGTGGACGACCGGCGCGCGCCGATCGATGCGATCAGGGTCTGGACTAGCCGCCACGAATCGGTAGATTTACGGGAGTACATCGACGCCGGGCACGACCTGCTGCACGAGCCGGTGCACGCGCGGGTCACTGCCGACATCGCGGATTGGATGCAGGGTGTCGTCGTGGGGTTGGCACGACATCCGTAACCGCACTTCGGACGAGGAAGGGGGACGGCGCAGATGCCATCGCAAGAGAACGGGTTCGGCGGAGAGCCGCGCGCGGAAGTCACCGCACCCGGCGTCGACATCGCCGCGCTGAACCGAGCGGTAGACGACGGCTCGCTGTGGATCGACGGCCTCCTGGTCGCCGACGGCGCGCACGAACGGTGCGCGCGCCAGTACGAGTTGCTCGCCGATCGGGTCGATGAGCAGATCCGCATCCTGAGCGCCGCCACCGCGCTGCCCGGCTTCGGCGGATTCGCCTCCGGCGACGCGCTGCGCGCCGGTTTCGAGCGCAAGGCCGACGGCGCGATCACCCGACTGAACGAATACGCCGCCGCCGCACGAGAACTCGCCCAGACCTTCCGCGCCGCGGCCGCCGTCTACCAGCAGGCCGACGAGGCGCTCGCGCAGGCGGTCGAACGGGTCGACGTGACGGGAGTCGCGCATGCGTGAGATGCCGCGCGCCGGGGAGCGGGCCACCCACCGGCGCACCGACCCCGCCTACGCGCCGAACGTCGAAGTGTTCGACAACCTCACCCACGACGAGATCCACGCGAAGGTCCAGTTGCTGAACCCGGCCGTCCTCGCGGGCGGCGAGCAGGCGTGGAGCGACGCGGCGGCGCACCTGGCCGACGCGGTCTTCCAGGCGCACACCGAGATCCGCGCGGCCATCGCCGACGGCTGGCGCGGCTCCGCCGCCAAGAGCGCGGACGCGGTGGTGCGCGTCTTCGAACAGAGCGGCCAAGACCTGGCCGACGTGTTCGCGGTCGTCTCGCAGCGCCTCGGACAGGCGAGCGACGCGGCGGAGGCGCTGCGCGCCGCGGTGACCGAGCCGTCCACCGGCGCACCGGATCTGGGGGCGGCACTGCTCGATCCGTCCCGGGCGACCAGCAATGTCGATGGGCAGAAGGCGAGCGAGCACGCCCGTCAGGACGTCGTGCGCGCGATGAACGACATCTATGCGGGGGTTTTCGTGCGCACCGGCACCGACGTGCCCGCGTTCCCCGACGAATCGGATCAATCGGCCGCCCCGGCTCCCACCGCCACGCCGACGAGCAAGATCGTCGGGACAACCCAGGTCGCACCCGACGCGCAGCCCACTTCGCTCGGGACGCACGCGCCGAAGCCGATCCACACGGTGGAGCAGAGCGTCTCGGCGACGTCCACCGATTCGACACCCGCCGACGAGACGCCCGCCACGTCCGCCGCCGCTGCCGCCGTGCCGACGACCGGCGCCGCGGTCGCGGACGAGACACCGGCCCCGGCCGCGCCACGAGTCGCACCCGCCGCCACGGCGGCGCTCTCGACGGTTGCCGCCGCCTCGGTTCTCCGCACCGCGCCCCCCACCGGATCGCCGGGTCCGGCGACCGCGCCCGCCTCGGCGACGAGCGAGCCGACGACGCTGCCCGCCGTGCCCGGCGTCGGCGGCCAGGTTCCGTCCGAAGAGCAGCGCAAGCGCGACGAGCGGCGAAAGCACGACGACAGCTCCGACGCGGCGGTCACCGGTCTAGGCGCCGGAGCGATGGGTGGCCTGATGGGTGGTGCGGTGGCCGCCGTCGACACCCCGCGCGGCGGTTCGAGTGTGGCCGCGAACGCCGCGAGCGCACGCTTGGCGCCGATCGATGACGAGGACGACGAGTTCGACCTCGATGATCTCCCCACGTTCCTCGAGCCCTCCGACGACGGCGGCGAACTCATCGGGTCGCTCGATCCGACCACACCGCCTGTGCTCGGCGAATGGACCGAGTACGAGTGAACTGGACGCTGACCCCGGATCAGTTCGCGCTGGCCTGGTCACGCACCGATGGGGATCGCATTCCCTATCCACTCGCCGTGCGCCTTTCGGCGCGCGACACCGCGGAACGCACCGCGCAGCTTCCCGCGCTCGATCGCTGGTGCGATCAGGTGCTGGACGCGGATCTGGAAGCGGCGCTGCGCATCCTCGCCCAGCCGGACCTGCGCGTCGAGGTGTTCGGTCAACGTGACGCGGCGCCAGAACCGCCGTCGCGCGAGAACGGTGGACCACGCCCACCGGCGATCGACACCGGGCGGCAATCCGAGGCGCGGCCGATCCGTATCCTCGGCGCCGCCGCCGGGAACATCGCGGTGGTCGCCGCGCAACGCCCCGGTGCGACCCCCGATCGCGGCGGCGACGTGCGATTGTTCGCGGGCAGCTCGAAAACCCTGTGCCCGCGGATCGTCTCGATGCTCCCGGAGAACAATCCCGGCATGCTGCCGCGCCTGACCGCTCCCCTGTCCCAGGTCGGCGAGGACAGCCGCAACCTGGTCACCGTTCCGGTCGCGGGCCCGTCTATTCCGTCCCGGATCCGCAAGCTGCTGCGGCAGCCGCGTGAAGGCATCGGCCAGATGGTCGTCTCCGCGCGCCGCGGCGTGGGCGAACCGCGCCCGTTCGGCGTGCTGTGCTGGATCGACGTGGTCGCCGACGGCCGATACGCGGTGCGCACCGGCACGGACGTCGACGTCGTCGCGGTGACCGCCGAGCGTTTGGCCGCCCAGCTGCGACCGCTCGTCGCCGCGGCCGCGCGCACCTCGACGGCCTACGCCGGGCGCTGAGCGGCGCGCAGACCCGACGCGAGTCCGACCCCGGCCCGGCACACCGACCGGCCGCGACGATCGGGGCGCGCCACCCCTGTCCGCATCGGATCCGTCGCTGAGCCACGCGGCGGATGCCCGACACCGCTCCGGTTGGCGCCACGGGACCATTTACGGTGTTCGAGTGCCACTCTACGAATTCGAAGGCAAACGTCCGCAGGTCGACCCGACCGCGTTCGTCGCGCCGACGGCGACCCTGATCGGCGACGTCCGGGTCGAGGCGGGCGCCTCGATCTGGTACGGCGCGGTGCTGCGCGCGGACCTGGCGCCGATCGTCATCCGGGAACGCGCCAACATCCAGGACAACGCGGTGCTGCACGTGCCGCCGGATGTGCCGATGGAGATCGGGCCCGGCGCGACGATCGCGCACAGCGTGGTGTTCCACGGCGCCGCGGTCGGCGCCGAGGCCATCGTCGGCAACGGGACCACGGTGCTGGACCTGGCCAAGATCGGGGCGGGCAGCATGATCGCCGCCCACTCGCTGGTGCCACCGGGGGCGGAGATCCCCGACGGCGTGCTCGCCGCCGGTTCCCCCGCCGAGGTGAAACGGCCGATCGAAGGCACCCAGGCGCAGATGTGGGTGCGGCTGAACCCGGGCTTCTACGCGGACCTGGCGCAGCGCCACCGCACGGGCATCACCGAGGTCTGATCAGCACAGCAGCGCGGTGACCTCCGCGTCCTCGAGCTGGTGGAAATCGCGGTACGCGCCGCCGACGCCGCCGAGCGAGCGCGGCACCCACGGGCAGACCGCCTCGTCGGCCTCGTCGGTGACCCGGCGCATCGCCTCGGTCGAGGAGACGGGGACGGCGGCGACGACGCGCGCGGGCCGGTGCAGGCGCGCGACCCGGCAGGCGGCCACGACCGTGGCGCCGGTCGCCATACCGTCGTCGACGATCACCACCGTGCGACCCGTCAGCGGGATCGGCCGCGACGCACCGCGCAGCACCTGCCTGCGCCGCTCCAGCTCGGCCCGCTCCCGCGCCTCGATCGAGTCGACCTTCTTGGGCGTTATCCCGGTGTGCGCCAATACATCCTGATTGAGCACCCGGACCCCGTCCTCCCCGATGGCGCCCAGCGCCAGCTCGGGCTGCCACGGCACACCCAGCTTGCGGACCAGCAGGATGTCGAGGTCACCGCCGATCACCGCACGCACCGCGGCGGCCACCGGAACTCCACCGCGCGGCAGCCCGAGCACCAACGGGTCCGACGCGCGTAGGTGTTCCAGATGCGCACCCAGCGCGTGACCGGCCGAGGTCCGATCGGTGTAGACCATCGATTCCGAACGCTACTCCGGTCCACGCTCGGTGATCGCGAATCGACGCAAGGCGAGACTCGGGTTCGCCGTGCGCACCTTGCTCAGGTACGCCAGGTCGATTCCGGCGGTCAGCACGCCCGGTTCGTCGCCGAGTTCGGCGAGCACCGCGCCGGCCGGGTCCACGATCATGGACGCGCCCGCGCCCCGGGGAGCGGCCTGGTCGGCGGCCGCGACGTAGACGGTGTTCTCGATCGCCCGCGCCCGCACCAGCGTGCTCCACTGGTCGACCTTGCCCGGTCCCGGGATCCACTGGGCAGGCAGCAGCAGCACCTGCGCGCCCGCCGCGGCGACCCGGCGCACGCCCTCCGGGAAACGCAGATCGAAACAGGTCTGCATGCCGAATGTGATATCGCCGACGGTGAAGGTGGCGGGCGCCTCGATCGCGCCCGGCTCGACCACATCGGATTCGAGGTGGCCGAAGGCGTCGTAGAGGTGCACCTTCCGGTACCTGGTGACGAGGGAGCCGTCGGGCCCGAGCACGACGAGAGTGTTGCGAATGCGCTCGCCGCCTGGCGCGACCTGTTCCACCGTCCCGGCGACCAGGAACACGCCGAACTCGCGGGCAATCGCGCCGAGGCCGGTGACGAACGGGCCGGTCAGCGGCTCGGCGACGGCGACGACCCGCTCATCGAGCCGGGTCACGGCGAACATCGAGTATTCCGGTGCGACGACCACGCGCGCGCCACGTTCGCGCGCCGTGCGCACGTGTTCGCGCACCGCGGCGAGGTTCTCCGCGGGGGCGGTCGAAGGGGCGAACTGGACGACCGCCACGTCCAGCTGATCCGGCATCGCGTCCCGGTGCGCGGGCGAGTTGTCCAGTTGCATAGGTCTCACCGTATTGGGGCGGTGGCCGGGACGACCAGCAGGAGGCAGTAAACTCCTGGTCAATGAGCACCAATCAGGTCGACAGCGTTCCTGGCGACGACGACAGGGACATTGACGGCCCGTCCTTCGCCGATCTGGGCATCGATGACCGCATTCTGGCGGCCATCGCCGATGTCGGTTACGAATCGCCCTCGCCGATCCAGGCCGCGACGATTCCGCCGTTGCTCTCCGGCGCCGACGTCGTCGGTCTCGCGCAGACCGGCACCGGCAAGACGGCCGCGTTCGCCATCCCGATCTTGATGGGGCTCGAGGCCACCGGTCGCAGCCCCCGCGCCCTCGTGCTCGCGCCGACCCGTGAACTCGCGATCCAGGTCGCCGAGGCGTTCGGCCGCTACGCCGCGCACATTCCCGGCCTGCACGTGCTGCCCATCTACGGCGGGCAGAGCTACGGCGTGCAGCTGTCGGGGTTGCGCCGCGGCGCGCACGTCGTGGTCGGCACGCCGGGCCGGGTGATCGATCACCTGGAGAAGGGCACGCTCGACCTGTCGCAGCTGCAGTATCTGGTGCTCGACGAGGCCGACGAGATGCTGAAGATGGGCTTCCAGGAGGACGTCGAGCGGATCCTCGCCGACACTCCGTCGGACAAGCAGGTGGCGCTGTTCTCCGCGACCATGCCCGCCGCGATCCGCAAGATCTCCAAGCAGTACCTGCACGATCCGGTGGAGATCACGGTCAAGGCGAAGACCTCGACGGCCACCAACATCACCCAGCGCTGGGTGCTGGTGTCGCACCAGCGCAAACTGGACGCGCTCACCCGGGTGCTCGAAGTCGAGTCGTTCGAGGCGATGATCATCTTCGTCCGCACCAAGCAGGCCACCGAGGAACTCGCCGAGAAGCTGCGCGCCAGAGGCTTTTCCGCCGCCGCCATCAACGGCGACATCGCGCAGAACCAGCGCGAGCGCACCATCGGCCAGCTCAAGTCCGGCGCCCTGGACATCCTGGTCGCCACCGACGTGGCCGCGCGCGGGCTGGACGTGGACCGCATCTCGCACGTGGTCAACTACGACATCCCGCACGACACCGAGTCCTACGTGCACCGCATCGGCCGCACCGGCCGGGCCGGGCGCAGCGGCGAGGCGCTGCTGTTCGTCGCGCCGCGCGAGCGGCATCTGCTCAAGTCGATCGAGCGGGCCACCCGCCACCCGCTCACCGAGATGCAGCTGCCGAGCGTGGAGGACGTCAACGCCCAGCGCGTCGCCAAGTTCGGCGACGCCATCACCGAGAACCTCACCTCGTCGAATCTCCCGCTGTTCCGCAAGCTGATCGAGGATTACGAGCGCGAGCACAACATCCCGCTGGCCGACATCGCCGCGGCGCTGGCGGTGGGCTCCTACGACGGCGACAACTTCTTCATGGAGCCCGAGCCGGAGCCGGTGGAGCGCCCGCAACGCGACCGGACTCCGCGCGAACGTCCCGCTCGCCGCTTCGACGAGGACCGGCAGAGCGCCTCGCACCACCGTGCCACCGGAACCGAGCTGGCGACCTACCGGATCAGTGTGGGCAAGCGGCATCGCGTGGTGCCCGGCGCCATCGTCGGCGCCATCGCCAACGAAGGCGGCCTGCGCCGCAGCGACTTCGGGCACATCAGCATCCGCCCCGACCACAGCCTGGTGGAACTGCCCGCGCAGCTGCCGGATGAAACGCTGGAAGCGTTGCGGCGCACACGGATCAGTGGCGTGCTCATTCAGCTGCAACTGGATCAGGGTGCGCCGCAGCATCGCACGTTCAGCCGCGGCCAGCGCCGGGAGCGCGAGGGCGGCAAGCGGCCGGAGCGCCGTAAGCCGCGTTCCTGAGCCGGGCAGGGTACGTCGAGGTCAGACGCGCTAGCTACAGTGTTGCGGTCCGTGTGTAATTCGGCGCACGCCTGCAGCGGGTGTCCCGCGAAGACACAGGAGGGCCGCGTTTGTTCGTGTTCGGTGATCGTGTCGTCTGCACCGCCGTCGATCTCGTCCGCGCGGCGCACTGCGAGTTCGCCCTGCTGCGCGCCCTCGACGCCGAACTCGGCACCATCCCGGCCGACCCCGGCAGCGTCGTATCAAGGTACGAACCCGCT
Organism: Nocardia sp. NPDC051900; assembly: GCF_044452545.1. Classification (NCBI taxonomy): domain Bacteria; kingdom Bacillati; phylum Actinomycetota; class Actinomycetes; order Mycobacteriales; family Nocardiaceae; genus Nocardia; species Nocardia sp. NPDC051900. The sequence continues at coordinate 141,731 of NZ_JBITBU010000012.1, forward strand.
CCGGGAACCGATGACGTCCGTCGACGCCTATTCGACGACTACCGCGCGCGGTTCGGTGGCGCGGTGGTCGAGATCGACCGCCCCCCGGACGAACCGGGCGAACCCGGCCGCCATGTCGCGGCGTTGACCGCCGCGCACGCCGACACGGTCGCCGCCCTGCGCTCCGGCGCGCACGTGGTGCACGGCGCGACCTTCTTCGACGGCCGATTCCATTGCTCCGCCGACTTTCTGGTGCGAGCCGAACATCGGGTCCGCTACACCGTGCACGGCATCGCGTCCACGACCGCCGATCGGGTGGCCGCCGCGCTCGAACTGGCCGCCTGCGCCGAGGCACTCGACCATTCGGGCGCGCTCACCGCACCGCTGGTCCGGCTGCATCTCGGCACGGAGAGCAGCGCCGGAGCGCTGAGCGAACTGCTTCCGCTGTATCGGGCGCGCAGGAGCCGGGTGGAGCGCATCGTGGACGAGAAGCTCGGCGAACTGCTGCCCGTGCAGTGGGGCGATCCTCGTTATCTCGCCTGCGGCCGCTGCCGCACCTGCGTCGATGCCCTCTCCGCCGCGCGCGACCTGCTGCTCGTGGCCGGCATGCCGCCCGCCGCTCGCGCCCGGCTGCGCGAAGCGGGGGTGAACACCATCGATCGGCTGGCCACCACCGAGAGCTCGGTGCCCGGCGTGCCGCCGCGCACCGTTTCCGCGCTGCGCCGCCAGGCGGAAACCCAGCTGCGCCGCGAAGTTTCGGGCGAGCCGACCTACGCGGTGCTCGACGCGACCGTGCTCGGGGCGCTGCCGGCGCCTTCCCCCGGCGATCTCTCGCTCACCGTCTCGGGGGGCGGACGGACTCCGCTCGTCGTCGAGGTCGGCGGCCCGGACACGGTGCACCTCTCGTTGCGCGGACCGAGCGGTTCGAGCGAGCCCGGCCGCGCCGCGGCCGCCGAACGCCGCGTGCTCGAGCAGGTGCTCGATTACCTGACCCAGCGCCGCCGGATCGATCCGGACCTGCACGTCTACCACTACTCCGCGGCGGTGCGGACGGCACTGCTGCGCTGCACCGGACGGCACGGGGTCAACGAGGAACTGGTAGACGAACTGCTGCGCGAGGGCGTTCTGGTCGATCTGTATCCGATCGTCCGCGGCGCGCTGCTCGTCGGCGAGTCCTCCTACCGGCTCGGCGGCCTGCGCCGACTGCTTCCCGGTACGACCGATCCGGCTGCCGTGGAACACGATTGCCACACGGTGCTGCGGTTGCGTGACTGGCTGCTCGATCGCGCGGCCGAGCAACGCATCGCCACCCGGACCCGGACTCCGGACACACGGTCCACCTCAGCGGTCGCCGGCGAGCCCGCACCGCCGTCGTCCCGGCCGTCGTCGCTGGAGGCCGCGCTCGCGGAATACGCCGCAGCGCAGGGCGATCCGCTGCATCCGGCCGCGTTGATGGCCGCGACGCTCGGCTACCACCGGCGCGAGCGGCAGCCGCTGTGGTGGGCGCACGCCGACCGGCTCAGTCATCCGGTGGAGGAATGGGCGCAGGCCCCGGGAGTGCTGGTCGCCGACTGGGGCACCGTCGACACCAAGTGGCATCGCCGCCCCGACCGCCCGGGGATGCGGCGCTATCTCACCTTGACCGGACGGATCGGCACCGGTTCCAGCGGCGCCCCCGGCCCGAGCGCGCTGACCCCGGGTACCGCCGTCTACACCTTCTACGATCAACCGATGCCGGCCGGCATGGTGACCGATGCGGGGCAGCGGGCGACCGCTACCGCGACGGTGCTCGGCTGCTCGGTGGACGCCGAATTCGACGACACCGTCCGGCTGGAGGAATCGCTGCCGGAGGGCTGCGAACCCTACGACGAACTGCCCTCAGCGATCGCGCCGGGCCTGCCGGACTGGGATGAGAACGCCGAACTGGCGATCGAACTCGCGGCGCAGCAATTGCTGATGACCTTGCCGGAAACGCCGCGTACGGCCGTGTTCGACATCCTCGCGCGCCGCCCGCCCCGGCTGCACGGCGACGTCCGGTTGCCCGAGGTGCACGGCGACTACGCCGCGGCGATCACCGCCGCGCTGTGCGCTCTGGATCACTCCTACGTCGCGGTGCAGGGTCCGTCGGGCACCGGGAAGACCGCGACCGCGGCCCGGGTGCTGGAGCGGCTGATCACTCGGAACAAGTGGCGGATCGGCATCCTCGCGCAAACACCCGCCACCGTGGAGAACCTGCTCGACGCGGTGGTGCGGGCGGGTGTGCTGCCGGAACTGGTCGCCAAGAAGGACGCGGCGACCGTCGCACCTGAGTGGGTGGTGATCGACGCCGCCCGCTACCCGCGATTCCTGGACAACGCGATCAGCGGCTGCGTCCTCGGCGGCGAACCGGCCGATTTCGCGAACGAGGATCTGGTGCCCCGCGCGGGCCTCGACCTGCTCGTGATCGCCGACGCGGGCCGCTTCCCGCTGGCCGAGACGGTGTCCGTGGCGGAGTGCGCGCGCAATCTGTTGCTGCTCGGCGACCCGGTGGCGTCCACCGCGCGCGGCGCCCATCCGGCCCCGGTCGGCGAATCGGTGCTCGGCTGGCTGGCGGACGGACGCCAGACCTTGCCCACCGAGCGCGGCTACTTCTTGGACCGCACCTGGCGGATGCACCCGGCGGTGTGCGAACCCGTCTCCCGCCTGTACTACGACGGCCGCCTGCGCGCCAACGAGACGGTCACCCTGGCCCGGAAACTGCACGGCGAGGACCCCGGGGTGGACACCGTCCTGGTGGACCACTACGGCAACGCCACCGAGTCTCCCGCGGAAGCGCGCGAAGTGGTGCGCCGGGTCCGCGCGCTGCTCGGCATGTCATGGACCAGCGGCGCGACCACGCGCAGGCTGCACCCCCACGACATCTTCGTGGTCGCTCCGTACGCCGCTCAGGTGGGACGCATCCGGACGCTGCTGGCCCGCGCGAAGATCGAGGACGTCCTGGTGGGCACGCCGGATCGCTTCCGCGGCCGGGAGGCGGCGGTGGTGCTGCTGTCCATGACCACCTCCTCCCCCGCCGACGCGCCCTACGGCATGCCGTCGCTGCTGTCGCGCGGGCTGATCCACGCGCTGTGCCGGGCCATGTGGAAGGCGATCGTCATCCGCTCACCGCTGCTCACCGAATACCTGCCCGCGAACCCGGACGAACTCGCCGATCTGGGCGCGTTCCTTCGGCTGACCGGCGCGGGTCAGCCGAAGCAGGCGCCCTCGCCCCGATAGGTCGGCGCGCTGACGCGGGAGCCGTCCTCGTCGACCACATGCACGGTGTCGAATCGCTCGCACAGTTCACCGGCCTTCGCGTGCCGGAACCACACCCGGTCGCCGATCCGCAGTTCCGCGGCGCCGGACAGCGGGGTCTGCACTTCGCCAGCGCCCTCGGTGCCGATCAACTTCAACCCGCGCGGCCACACCGGTTTGGGCACCCGCGACCGCCCTGTGGGGCCGGAGGCGATGTACCCGCTCGCGAAGACGGTGGCGATGTCGGTGGCGGGACGCCGCAGCACGGGCATCGCGAAATACAGCGACGGTCTGGGCGTGAAGGACAGGTAGCCGTCGAACAACGTCGGCACGTACAGCCCGGACCCGGCGGTCACCTCGGTGACGTCCGGATCGGCGACGCTGACCTCGATGGATCCGCTGCCGCCGCTGTTGACGATCTCGAGTTCGCCGGTCACCGACCGGACCGCGGCGAGCACCTCGGCCCTGCGTTTGCGGATCTCTGCCGCGGACGCCCGCTTCACAAGGCGCACAGCGAGATTGGCGTCCGGGAGCCCCGCGATCTGCGCCTCGTACGTCATCACGCCCACCACGTCGAAGCCGCGCCGCCGGGCCTCGCCCGCGAGCGTGGCCGCTTGCTGCGGCGTGTGAACAGGGGAACGCCGCACGCCCAGGTGCAGCGGGCCGATCCGCAGGGAGGCGTCCACGTCGAGGCAGACACGTGGCCGCACGCGATCGGAGCCGACGGCGGCGCGGATCAGGTCGAGTTGCGCGGCGTCGTCGATCATCAGCGTGATGGAGCGCAGCGCGATGTCGTCGGCCGCCAGTTCGGCCAGCGCGGCGCGGTCCACGCTCGGATAGCCGAGCAGGACATCGCGCGCCCCGTGGCGCACGAGCCAGAGCGCCTCACGCAAGGAATAGGACATGATGCCCGCGAAGCCGCCCGCCGCGGTGAGATCGGCGCCGAGGACTTCGGCGAGCACGGCACGGCAGCGCACGGATTTGCTGGCCACCCGCACCGGTGTGCCACCGGCTCGCCGCACCAGATCGGCGGCGTTCGCGCGCAGGGTGGACAGGTCGAGGGCGGCCAGCGGCGGGTCGAGTTCGGCGGTGGCCGCATGCAGCCCCGCGATCGGCGACGTCTCGGTCACCCGGACAACTCAACCACCAAGTTGGTCAAACGTCCAGTATTTGTCAGAGCTCCGCGGCCTTGGCGGCCAGCCCGCTGACCATCTCGTCGAGCACCACCAGCATGGTCTCGTCGTTGCAGTCGGCCAGCCAGCGCAGCACCGTGCCCTGCACGATCGACACGACATTGCAGGCGATCGCCTCCACCGGCTCCAGCCACTGGGTTCCGGACAACTCGGCACACATCTCCAGGAACGCGGTGACTTCCGCGTCTTTCTCCTGGTAGAACTCCGTGGCGATCGGATCGGGGAAGCAGTCGGCCTTGACCGCCCAGCGGGCGCGCAGCGCCTGCAGGGTCATCTCATACGACCTGATCTGCTTCTCCGGTGTGGCCTTGACCAGCGGCCAGTAGGCGCTGACTCCCGCGTGCAGCAGCACGCGCAGCGCGCGGAGACCTTTGTAGTCGACCGTGGCCGCCGCCGCTTCGACCGCCTCGATGACGGCGGGTCGTAGCCGGATTTCTGTTATCACTTCTCCACGTGCGCTCAACGACGACTCCCTCTCGGCGAAAGAACTCACGCACCTCGTCGGCGCGACTCGCTGAACAGGGCGGGCAACATCGGGAAACACCTGGGCTGCCCGGTCCAACATTCACCAATGGTAGAGCGTTTCCGGGGTTTGAGAACGGGTTCGATGGGTAATTTCAGACTGAAAGAATGTTTTGTTACCCAACCGCGATCGGTATGCGATCAGGCCGTGTCACCCGGAAATCGCGCTATGACGGTGGATCTCGGCGGTGCTCGGCCACTCGGCAGACCGTTGACAACGGTACGGTCCTGGTGCCGAGCAGCCCAAATCCTGTGGCGAATCCCACAGTGGAACCTCTCAAAACGGTCAGCTTATCGTGGGAGGCTCGATCCACTACCGACACCAGTTCGTTCCGCGCTGCGGATAGCCTGGATCGGTGACTCTCTCGCCCCCCGCCGACCAGTACTTCCTCTCCGGCACGTTCAATTTCCGCGACACCGGCGGGCTGCGCACCGACGACGGCGCCAAGGTCCGTCCCGGCGTCCTGCTGCGCTCGGCGCAACTGAGCGGACTCGACGACGCGGGCCACGCCGCGCTGCGCGACCTGGGCGTCAGCGCTGTCCACGACCTGCGCGGACAGCGTGAGATCGACCACATCGGCGCCGACCGGCTGCCCGCGGACGTCCGGCTGAGCATCACCCCGTTCGACTCGCGCATGGCCGAGGCGCCGCCACACGAGGCGACCGCGCAGACCGCCTACACGCACATGCTCGAGGTCTACCGGATGTTCCCGGCACTTCCCGAGGCGCATGCCGCCATCGCGTCCCTCGCCGAGTCCGTCCTGCGCGGCGACGGCGCCGTGCTGGTGCACTGCGCGGCGGGCAAGGATCGCACCGGGTGGGCCGTCGCCACGCTGCTGCGCGCGGTCGGCGTCACAGAGACCGACGTGCAGGCCGACTACCTGCTCAGCAACGGCGCGGTCCCGGCGCTGCGCGCGCTCATGACGGCGAAGCTGCTCGGCGGTGAGGAACTCTCCATCGACCTGCTCGGCGTGCGGGAGGAATACCTGGACATCGCCACCGCCTCGATGCGCGAGTTGCACGGCGGCCTGGACGGCTATCTCGCGACGATCGGACTGACGCCCGACCTGCTCGGGCGGCTGCGCGAGCGAATGCTGGAGTGAGACAAGGTCACTCGACGGGCACCGGTTCCCTGCGCACCAAGCCGTCTTCGTCGATCGTCACCTGATCGCCGGTGTGGAACCAGGTGCCGGTGAACCGCGCCGCGGTCGTGGTCGGGTCGTCCCAGTAGCGCGGGGTGACATTCGGCCCGCGGCACAGCAGTTCGCCGTGCCCCGCCGTCGCCCGCGGGCCCCACAGCGCCAATTCCGTTCCGCCGAACGGGAAACCGAGTACCGCGGCGGCTTCGGACGAGTCCGCTCGCTCGGCGTCGTCCACCGCGAGGCCGATACCGCTGGTCTCGGTCGCGCCCCACACCGACCACTGCCGGGCGGCGGGGAACACGCCGCGCAGTTCGGCCGCGAGGGCGGCCGGAGACGCGGCGCGATGACCGGCTTTACTGATCCGCGCGATGCCCTCGGTGCGCAATCCGTCGGAGCGCAGTTCCGCGAGCCGGGGCAGCAGGCCCGCGAAGATCCGCGGCGTCGCGGAGACCATGTCGACGCGCTCGGCGGTGACGGCTTCGACCATGCCTCGGGTGTCCCGGGTGAGCACCACGGTGCCGCCGACGGCGAAGGTCGGCAACAGCTGATCGACACAGCCGCCCGCGTGCGCCAACGGCAACAGCACCAGGTTGCGCAGGCCGTCGGTCGGCAGGTCCAGCGCCGCGACCACCGAACGCACGGCCGACAGCAGGTTCTCGTTGGTCAGTTCCACACCCTTGGGCGTGCACGTTCCGCTCGTGTAGCACAGCAGCGCCAGGTCGCCCAGTGCCGCGCCGTCATCGATATAGGCGGCGCCGTCGGGCAGCTCGGTCTCGGCGCCCTTGCCGCCGAGCACGAAATCGGCACGGCTGTCGGCGATCACGCGCTCGGCCACCGACTCCGGGAGCCCGTCGTGCACCAGTACCGGTACCGCTCCGCTGAGCAGTGCGCCGAGGAATGCCTGCACCCATCGAGCGCCGGTGGGCAGGTGGACGGCGACTCGGTCCCCGTATCCGATGCCGTGCTCCTGCAAGCCGCCCGCGATGCGGGAAGCGGAGTGCCACAGCTCCCGGTAGGTCAGGCGCGGGCCGCCGACCTCCACCACGGCTTCGCGGCTCCCGAACGCGTGCACCTGAAGATCGAGTAGTTCGGTGAGCGCGGGTGTGAGGTTTCCGTAGCGCAGCACCCCGTCGGCGCCCCGAGCTAGCGGGTTGTCCCAGACGTGCGGGCCGGCGAGGGGATATTCGACGAGCAACTGCGACATTCGTCCTCCGCGTGCCTCGAGTTATCAGGCACTGCGACTATATGACGCATGTCACAACTTCGCTGGAATAGGCGATGAACGTGTCCTAGCTGTCACCGGCCCGCGTAGCGCGCCTTCCCCGGGCCCTGCTCGAGGAAGCTGCGCACACCGCCCTGCAGATCCTCGGTGCCGAACAGCTCGCCGGACACCTCCGGCGTCACCGAATCCGCATGTGCCACACCGCCGGAACGCCAGGCCTCGATGATCTTCTTGGTGGCCGCGTTGGCTTTCGTCGGGCCATCGGCCAGCCGGTGGGTCAGCGCTCGCGCCGCGGTGTCCAGGTCTTCGTGCACGGCGTTGACCACGCCCCACTCGGCCATGGTCGCCGCGTCGTAGAGGTCGCCGGTCATCACGAACTCGCGGGCCCGCCCCGAGCCCGCGCGCTCGGCGAGACGCTGCGGGCCGCCCATCGACGGGGTCAGCCCGACCACGATCTCCACCAGTCCGAACTTCGCCTTCGGCGCCGCGAGCAGGATGTCGCAGGCGAGGGCGATCTCGAAGGCGGCGGTCAGGGTCAACCCGTGCGCGGCGAACACCACCGGGCACGGCAGCGCCTCCAGCGGATGGATGATCTGCGCGAACAGGGTGCGCCACAACTCGGCGCCCTGCTCGGGCGTCAGGCCGTCGAAGACGTGCACGTCGACGCCGCCGGAGACCACCTTGCCCTCGGCGCGCAGCAGCACCGCGCGCGGCGGCCGCGCCGACAGCTCGGCGATGTCCTCGACCAGCGCGTCCAGCATCGACCGGTCGAAGAGGTTGAGCGGCGGATGGGCGAGCGTGAGGGTCGCCACCTCCGCTCCGCCGTCGGTGACGTCTCGTTCCAGACGGGTGGCCTTCGTTTCACTCATCCGGTCAGCGTACGAGGTCGATCTGGAAGACTGTCGATGTGACCAAGTCGGCCAGCAAAACCGGTTCCTACGTCGAGCCCGGCGCGTTCAAACGCGACACGAACTACATCACCACCCGGATCACGGCCGACGGCCGCGACGGTTACCCGGTCGAGCCGGGGCGCTACCGGCTCGTCGCGGCGCGAGCCTGCCCGTGGGCCAATCGAACGCTGATCGTGCGCCGCCTGCTCGGACTGGAGCCGGTGCTCTCGCTCGGCTTGTGCGGACCCACGCACGACAAGCTGAGCTGGACCTTCGATCTGGATCCCGGTGGTGTCGATCCGGTGCTCGGCATCCCGCGGCTGCGCGACGCCTACCTGGCCAGGTTCCCGGACTACCCGCGTGGCATCACGGTGCCCGCCATCGTGGACGTGCCGACCGGCCAGGTGGTCACCAACGACTACGCGCAGATCACCCTCGACTTCTCCACCGAGTGGACCGCGCACCACCGGCCCGGCGCGCCGCAGCTGTACCCGGAGCCGCTGCGCGCGGAGATCGACGAGGTGAACCTCGCCGTGTTCCGCGACGTCAACAACGGCGTCTATCGCTGCGGATTCGCCGGTACGCAGGACGCCTACGACGCCGCCTACGACCGGCTCTTCGCGCGGCTGGACTGGCTCTCCGAACGCCTTGCCGCACAACGGTATCTGGTCGGCGACACGATCACCGAGGCCGACGTCCGGCTGTTCACCACGCTGGCCCGCTTCGACGCGGTCTACCACGGGCACTTCAAGTGCAACCGGACCAAGCTCGCCGAGATGCCGGTGCTGTGGGCGTACACGCGCGACCTGTTCCAGACCCCGGGCTTCGGCGACACGATCGACTTCGGGCAGATCAAGCGGCATTACTACGTGGTGCACCGGGACATCAACCCGACCGGGATCATCCCCAAGGGCCCCGACCTGGCGAACTGGCTGACCCCGCACGGCCGAGAAGCTCTCGGCGGCAGGCCGTTCGGCGACGGAACCCCACCTCCCCCTCCGGCATCGGGCGAACGCGTGCCCGCGATCCACGCTTCCGCGTAAAGACGCACCCGCCCGGGTCGAAAGCGAGGCAGCCGCCGGTGGAACCGATGCGGCTGGGTACTTCGTTGTCATGACGAGCTGACGGCAACCGGTGCCATACAGTTCTACCCAGCAGACCGGAAGAGGAGGATGCCGCCGATGCTCAAAGGCGCGTTCGAGAAGACGGTGGTCGAACTGCTCGACACCGGGTCCCGCCTGCAGGCCCCCGCGGTCGCCAAGTACGTGGACCGCATTCGCCGCTCCCACCCTGGTGAGAGCCCAGCACAGATCGTCGACCGACTGGAGAAGCAGTACCTGCTCGCGGTGACCGGCAGCGGCAGCGCGGTCGGCGCGACCGCAGCCTTCCCCGGCGTCGGCACCGTCGCGGCCATCGCCGCGGTGAGCGCGGAGACGACCTTCTTCATGGAGGCGTCGGCGGTGTTCACCCTCGCGGTGGCCTCGGTGCACGGCATCACGCCGGAAGACCAGGAGCAACGCAGGGCGCTCGTGCTGGCGGTCGTGCTGGGTGAGAGCGGCATGCAGATCGTGCAGAAGAGCGTCGGCACCTCCGCGAAGAACTGGGGCTCGGCCTTCGCCAACCGCATCCCCGGATTGTCGAGCATGAACGATTCGCTGCTGAAGCGGTTCATCATCCGGTTCATCACCAAGCGCGCGGCGCTGATGGCGGGCAAGGTACTGCCCGCAGGCATCGGCGCAGTGATCGGCGGCGCGGGCAACCGCGCCCTCGGCAAAGCCACGATCACCAACGCGCGCAAGGCATTCGGGCCGCCGCCCACCACCTGGCCGGTCGACCGCCATCTGGTCATCGAGGCCGATCCGCTCACCGCGATCGACCCGGCGAAGCCGCGACCTCCGGCCACTCCGCGATGAGCGGGACGCGGCCGATCGCGTTCGCGGTCCGGGGACTGACCAAGCAGTACGAGCTGGCGACCGCCGTGACGGACGTCAGCTTCACCGTGCCATCCGGCACCATCGCCGCACTGGTGGGCCCGCGCGGCGCGGGCAAGACCACTATCTTGCGGGTGCTGCTCGGCCTGCTCGCTCCCACCTCGGGCACGGCGTCCGTCGGCGGGCCCGGTTCCCGGGGAAACACCGCGGGCTCCGCGAACGTGATCGGCGGCGTCCTCGCGCCACGCGGACTGCATCCGACCCGCACCGCGCGCGAACACCTGTGGGTCTACGCGGCCGCGGCGAACGTCGTCGACAGCCGGGTGACCGAAGTGCTCGAGCTGGTCGGACTGGACGAACACGCCAGGACGAAGATCGGCGCCCTGTCGACCGGGCAGCAGACCAGGCTTGCCCTCGGCACCGCGCTGCTCGGCGACCCCCCGCTGCTGGTGCTGGACGAGCCGATGGACGGACTCGACCCCGCCGAACGCGGCTGGCTGCACGACTTCCTGCGCAAGCACGCCCGGCGCGGCGGCAGTGTCCTGCTGACCAGCGAGAGTCTCGGCGCGGTGCTGCCCGCCGCGGACCAACTGGTCGTGCTGAGCGAGGGCGCGGTGGTGTACCAGGGCACTCCGGCGCGCTTGCGGCGCGGGCATCCGGACCGGCTGGTCGTCGCCGCGTCCACCCCCATCGCGCTGGCCACCACGCTTGCGGCACAAGGATTCACGGACGCGGTGATCCGGCCGGACGGCCGCCTCGCCGTCGCCGAGGCGAGCGAAGCGCAGATCAGGACGGCGGCCACCGCGGCGCAGGTGCGGATCGATAGCATCGTGCCCGACCCGATCCACCCCGACCGCGTGCTCGCGTCGCTGACCAGACCCATCGCCGCGCCCGCGCCGCACTACCCGGGCCTCTCCGCGCCCGCCCAGCCACCCTCGCCGACGCCCTACGGGATCCCACGATGATCGCCATCCTGCCCACGGACCTGGTGCCGAACGTCAACTCCGAGGTGCGCAAGGTCGTCACCATGCCGCGCGGCCGGACGCTCGCCGCAGCACCGATCGTCGTGGCGCTGCTGGCGAGCGTCGCGTCGGCGAGCCTGGCCGGGCCGCCGGATCCGCGCGGCCAGCCCGCCACCGGCGCCGCGACGATCGGACTCTACTTCGGCCTCGCCTTCGTCGTGCTGGCGACGGCGGTCTTCGGCGCGCTGGCGACCGGCGCGGAGTACCAGTACCGCAGCATGGCCGTGACCACGCTGTTCAGCCCTGACCGCGACCGGCTCGCCGCCGCGAAGTTCCTGGTCATCGGAGGCTGCGCGCTGGCCGCGGCGGTCGCGGTGGAACTGGTGTCGGCCGGCGCGCTGTTCGGCGTGGGGCGCGGCAAGGTCCCGGTCACCGGGGAGTTCTTCGCGGTGCTCGGCGGCGGGCTGCTCGCCGCGGTCTGCTGGTCGTTGATCGGCGCGAGCGCGGGCATCCTGCTGCGGTCCTCGACCAAGGCGGCGGCGCTGCTGCTCGGCTGGAGTGTCGTCGCCGAGCCTTTGATCTGGCTGATCGCGCGCGGTCTCGGTATTCCGGGCGTGGTCACCCTGCTGCCCGTCTCCGCCACCGTCGGCACCGTGGCGGTCGGTTCCTATCCCGACAGCGACTTCCTCGCACCTACTCCGGCCGCCGTGGTGGTCCTGCTGCTGTGGACCATCGGCCTGGGCGCCGCGAGCTGGTGGAATCTGCGCACCTGCGATCTGTGATCCGAGGACCCGCCGGGAACAACGACTTGTCGGCCGGTGTCGGTACCGTCGATGACGAACGCGGTACGACGAAGGGGACGGGCGAACGACGTGGACGGGGGATGCAGTCCGGGCTGGATACGGAGGCTGTGGGCCGAATGCCTACCGCACCGCGCGGTGCTGGGCGGCCTCGCCGCCGCGGTGCTCGGCGGGGCGATCGTCGAGACAGCGGGGCCGCTGCTGACCAAGCGGGCCGTCGACGCGGCCGGGATCGGTGACACGGCCGCGATCAGCATGGTCGCCGGGCTGATCCTGGTAGTGGCCGTGAGCCGGTCCGGGGCCGGATTCGGACGGCGCTGGCTGGCCGGGCGGCTGTCCTTGGACGTGCAGCACACCCTGCGGGTGCAGCTGCTCGGCGCACTGCAGCGGCTCGACGGCGTCGGTCAGGACACCCTGCGCACCGGCCAAGTGGTGTCGCGATCGATCACCGATCTGCAGCTCGTCCAAGGACTGCTGGCCATGGTGCCGCTGTCGGGCATGGCGCTGCTGGAATTCGGGCTCGCCGCCGCGGTCATGCTCTGGCTCTCCCCGCCGCTGGCCGCCGTCGCGTTGCTCGTGGTGCCCGCGGTCGGCCTGGTGGTCTACCGCATGCGGCCGCGCCTGCACGCGGCGACCTGGTCCGCGCAGCAGCGTGCCGCCGATCTGGCCCAGCACGTCGAGGAGACGGTCACCGGGGTACGGGTGGTCAAAGGCTTCGGCCAGGAAGCGCGGATGGTCGACCTGCTGGAGCGGCACGGTCGCAAGCTGTTCGCGGAGCGGATGCGCGCCGCACGGATCGACGCGCGCTTCGCGCCGACCGTCGCGGCGATCCCGCAGCTCGGGATGGTCGCGGTCATCGCGCTCGGCGGACTGCTCGCGCTGCACGGCAGCATCGGCATCGGCACCTTCGTCGCGTTCGCCGCCTACGTCGCCGTCATGACCGGCACCGCGCGCATTCTCTCCTCGGTGATCGTCATGGCGCAGCTCACCAGGGCGGCGGCCGAGCGGGTCTTCCAAGTGATCGACACCGCCCCGGTCATCGCCGATCCCGAACGCCCGGTCGGGCTGCCGGACGGCCCGCTCGGCATCGAGCTCGATGCGCTGAGCTTCGGCTTCGATCCCGAGCGGCCGGTGCTGCGCGAACTGGATCTGCGCGTGCGGCCCGGCGAGACGGTGGCGGTCATCGGTCCGGCGGGCTCGGGCAAGTCGACGCTCGCTCTGCTGCTTCCGCGCTTCTACGCGCCGGACGCGGGCCGTATCCGGCTGTTCACCGATCCCACCGCGCCGCACGCGGGCGCGGTCGACGCGATCAAAACCCCGACTTCGCGCGCCGGGACCCGAATCGGCGAGGCCGTCGACATCGCCGACGTGCGCGCTGCCGACCTGCGCGCCGCCATCGGCGTCGTCTTCGACGATCCGTTCCTGTTCTCCGACACCATCGCGGCCAATATCGCGCTCGGGCGACCGGACGCCACCGACGAGGAGATCAGGCAGGCGGCCGTCCAGGCCGCGGCGGACGAATTCATCGCCGAGCTACCCGACGGCTACGACACGGTGGTCGGCGAGCGCGGCCTCACCCTCTCCGGCGGCCAGCGTCAGCGGATCGCGCTGGCCAGGACGCTGCTGGCCCGTCCGCGCATCCTGGTGCTCGACGACGCCACTTCCGCGGTGGACGCGGTGACCGAGGCGGCGATCTTCGACGCGCTGCCCGACCAGGGCGGACGGACCACGCTCATCCTCGCGCACCGGGAGTCGACGCTCGCCCACGCCGATCGCGTGATCCGGCTGCCCGCGCCCGCCGGGCACCCCGCTCCCGAGCCGGACGCGAGTTCGGCCACGGGCAGGCGAGTCGGCGACGGATCCGCCGGCCGTCGCTTCGGTGCGGCGGCGGCCGACATCAGCGAGACGCCCGAGCTGCGCCGGACCATCGAGCGACTGCCACCTGCCACCGAGCAGCCGGAGACGGACAGCGAACGCATTCGCGAGCCGGATCCAGGTTTCCGGCTCACCCGCCTGCTGCGTCCCGTCCGCGGGCTGGTGCTGACCGTGATGGCGCTGCTGGCCGTGGACGCGGCGATCGCCATCGCGTTCCCGCCGCTGGTGCGCTACGCGATCGACGGCGGCGTGCTCGGCGACGACGCCGGAGCACTCGTCCGAGCGACACTGCTCGGCGCGGTACTGGCCGCGGCGGGGTTGGCGGTCGGCGCGGCCACCACGCTGCTCACCGCGCGCACCGGGGAACGCGTGCTGTTCGCCCTGCGGGTGCGCAGCTTCGCACACCTGCAACGACTCGGCCTGGACTACTACGAGCGCGAACTGTCCGGGCGGATCATGACGCGGATGACCACCGACGTCGACGCGCTGTCGACCTTCCTGCAGACCGGCGTGGCCACCAGTCTGGTCGGGCTCCTGACGCTGGTCGGCATCACGGTCGCGCTGCTGGTCATCGACGTATCGCTGGCTCTGGTCGTGCTGGCGACGGTGCCCGCCCTCGCGATAGCGACGGTGCTGTTCCGGCGGGTGTCCTCCGCCGCCTACACCGTGTCGCGCGAGCACGTGTCGGCGGTCAACGCCGACTTCCAGGAGAACGTCACGGGCTTGCGCGCGGTGCAGGCGAACCGGCACGAGCCGCGCGCCGCCCGCCGCTTCGCCGAGTACTCGCAGCGCTACCGCAACAGCCGGTTGCGGGCGCAGCGGGCGATCGCGCTGTACTTCGCGTTCGTCGTCGGATGGGCGGACGTGGCGCTGGCGGCGGTGGTGTTCTTCGGTGCGCGCGAGGTCGCCACCGGTGCGACCAGCGCGGGCACACTGGTCGCGTTCGTGCTGTATCTGGAGCTGCTGTTCGTGCCGATCCTGCAGCTGTCCCAGGTCTTCGACAATTACCAGCAGGCCAGGGTCGGGCTGCGCCGGATCGGTGACCTGCTGCGCACCCCCTCCTCGATCGCCGCCGACCCGGCCGACCCGGTGACCATCGGACCCGCGCTGCGGGGTGACGTGGCGTTCGACGACGTCCGTTTCCACTACCCGGGAAGTCGCGTTCCCGCGCTGGACGGTGTGTCGCTGCGCATTCCGGCGGGTTCCAGCCTCGCTCTCGTCGGCCCGACCGGCGCGGGCAAGTCGACCGTCGTCAAGTTGCTCGCGCGGCTGTACGACCTGCGCCCGGATTCCGGCGAGCGCACGCGAGTGCCCGCCGCAGCTCCCGGCGCGATCAGGGTGGACGGCGTCGACGTGCGCGACTATCGCCTCGCCGACTACCGCTCGCGGCTGGGCATCGTCCCCCAAGAAGCTCACCTGTTCACCGGCGACGTGGCGAGCAACATTGCATTCGGGAAACCATTCGCGACCCCCGACGAGATCGCCGCGGCGGCTGCGGCGGTGGGCGCGACGGACATGATCGCCGGCCTCCCGCTCGGCATGCAACAACCCGTCGGCGAGCGCGGCCGGGGCCTGTCGGCCGGGCAGCGGCAGCTGATCGCGCTGGCCCGTGCCGAACTGGTCGCTCCGGACTTGCTGCTGCTCGACGAGGCCACCGCGACGCTCGACCCGGACACCGAGGCATCGGTGCTGGCAGCGAGCAGATCGCTGAGCCGGGACCGCACCACGGTGATCGTCGCGCACCGGCTCGGCACCGCCGCGCGCGCCGACCGGATCGCGGTGGTCGACCACGGGCGGATCGTGGAATTCGGCGAGCATACGGAGCTGCTCGCCGCAGGTGGGCCATATGCCCGGCTCTGGGCAGCGGCACAGGCGTCGGAGGGAATATTCTCGGGTGACGCCGGGTCATCACCAATAGGGTCGGGGGTGTCGGGTGGTCAGTGAATCGGCCGATTTGCTGCTGGGCCTATCCTCAGATAGGGCGCATCGGCGCGCAATCCGCTGATCCCCGTGCCGGGCACGTCACAAACGTCGCAGCGCGAAGAACGAAATGAGGCGAACACCTGCTGTGAGCAGCTCAACATCCCAGTTCGGACAGAACCAGTGGCTAGTCGACGAGATGTATCAGAAGTTCAAACAAGATCCATCATCGGTCGACGAGAGCTGGCACGAGTTCCTGGCCGACTACACGCCTGACGCGAGTGGCGACACCGGCAACAGCCAGCCCGCCCCCGCGACCGCGCAAGCTGCCGCTCCCGCACCGGCTCCGGCGGCCACCAAGCCCGCCGCCGCCACGCGCAACGACGCCAAGCCTGCCGCCGCCCCCGCGGCCCCGAAAGCGCCCGCACCGGCCGCCGCCAAGCCCGCACCGGCTGCCGCCAAGCCCGCACCGGCCGCTGCCAAGCCCGCCGCTGTGACAACACGCACACCGCAGACCACCCCGGCGCCGACTTCGAACGCCGCGCCGACCTCCGGCCCGAAGCAGGCCGACACCGCCGCCGACGAGTCCAAGGTGCTGCGCGGCGCCGCCGCCGCGGTGGCGAAGAACATGTCCGCCTCGCTGAGCATCCCCACCGCGACGAGCGTGCGCGCCATCCCGGCCAAGTTGATGATCGACAACCGCTTGGTCATCAACAACCACCTCGCCCGCACCAGGGGCGGGAAGATCTCCTTCACCCACCTGCTCGGTTACGCCATCGTGCAGGCGGTCAAAGCGTTCCCGAACATGAACCGGCACTACGCCGAGATCGACGGCAAGCCGAACGCGGTCACCCCCGCGCACACCAACCTCGGCCTCGCCATCGACCTGCCCGGCAAGGACGGCAGCCGATCGCTGGTCGTCGCGGCCATCAAGGGCTGCGAGGCGATGACCTTCGGGCAGTTCCACACCGCCTACGAGGACATCGTCCGCCGCGCCCGCGACGGCAAGCTCACCGCGGAGGACTTCTCCGGCGTCACCATCTCGCTGACCAACCCGGGCACCATCGGCACCGTGCACTCGGTGCCCCGCCTGATGAACGGCCAGGGCGCGATCATCGGCGCGGGCGCGATGGAGTACCCCGCCGAGTTCCAGGGCATGAGCGACGAGCGCATCGCCGATCTGGGCGTCGGCAAGCTGATGACCCTCACCTCCACCTACGACCACCGCATCATCCAGGGCGCGGAGTCCGGTGACTTCCTGCGCACCATCCACCAGCTGCTGATCGCCGACGAGTTCTACGACGAGATCTTCCACGGTCTCGGCGTGCCGTACGAGCCGATCCGCTGGCGCAAGGACATCCGCGAGCGCGCTGTCGACAAGAGCGCCCGCGTGCTGGAGATGATCGCCGCCTACCGCAACCGCGGCCACCTGATGGCCGACACCGATCCCCTGCGGCTGGTGAAGGACAAGTTCCGCAGCCACCCGGACCTGGACGTCACCCAGCACGGCCTGACCCTGTGGGACCTGGACCGCACGTTCAACGTGGCGGGCTTCCACGGCCAGGACCAGATGAAGCTGCGCGACGTGCTGTCCGTCCTGCGCGACGCCTACGTCCGCCACGTCGGCGTGGAGTACACCCACATCCTCGAGCCCGAGCAGTTGCAGTGGATCCAGGATCGGGTCGAGCAGAAGCACGCGAAGCCGACGGTCGCGCAGCAGAAGTACATCCTGAACCGGCTGAACGCGGCCGAGGCGTTCGAGACCTTCCTGCAGACCAAGTACGTCGGGCAGAAGCGCTTCTCGCTGGAGGGCGCCGAGGCCGTCATCCCGATGATGGACGCGGTGATCGACCAGTGCGCCGAGCACAGCCTCGACGAGGTCATCATCGGCATGCCGCACCGCGGCAGGCTCAACGTGCTGGCCAACATCGTGGGCAAGCCCTACTCGAAGATCTTCACCGAGTTCGAGGGCAACATGAACCCGGCCGCCACCCACGGCTCCGGCGACGTGAAGTACCACCTCGGCGCGCAGGGCACCTACCTGCAGATGTTCGGCGACAACGAGATCGAGGTCTCGCTCACCGCGAACCCGTCGCACCTGGAGGCGGTCGACCCGGTCCTCGAGGGCCTGGCGCGCGCCAAGCAGGACCTGCTGGACAAGGGCGACGGCCCGGAGGGCTTCTCGGTCGTGCCGCTGATGCTGCACGGTGACGCCGCGTTCGCCGGTCAGGGCGTGGTCGCCGAGACGCTGAACCTGTCGGGTCTGCGCGGCTACCGGGTCGGCGGCACCATCCACATCGTGGTGAACAACCAGATCGGCTTCACCACCGCTCCGGAGAACAGCCGCTCCACCGAGTACTCCACCGACATCGCGAAGTTCATCGGCGCGCCGATCTTCCACGTCAACGGCGACGACCCGGAGGCGTGCGACTGGGTGGCCCGCCTGGCGGTCGACTTCCGGCAGAAGTTCCGCAAGGACGTCGTCATCGACATGATCTGCTACCGCCGTCGCGGCCACAACGAGGGCGACGACCCGTCGATGACCCAGCCGTACATGTACGACGTCATCGACACCAAGCGCTCGGTCCGCAAGGCGTACACCGAGAGCCTGATCGGCCGCGGCGACATCTCGCTGAAAGAGGCCGAGGACGCCCTGCGCGACTACCAGGGCCAGCTGGAGCGGGTGTTCAACGAGGTCCGCGAGCTGGAGAAGTACTCGCCGGAGCCGAGCGAGTCGGTCGAGGGCGACCAGCCGGTGCCCGCATCCGTCGTGACGGCCGTGGACAAGTCGATCCTGCAGCGCATCGGCGACGCGTTCCTCAACGTGCCCGACGGCTTCAACGTGCACCCGCGCGTCAAGCCGGTGCTGGAGAAGCGCCGCGAGATGGCCTACGAGGGCAAGGTCGACTGGGCCTTCGCCGAGCTGCTCGCCTTCGGCACGCTGATCGACGAGGGTCGCGCGGTGCGCCTGACCGGTCAGGACTCCCGCCGCGGCACGTTCACCCAGCGCCACGCGGTGATCATCGACCGCAAGACCGCCGAGGAGTACACCCCGCTGCACAACATCGGCAGCGAGAACCCCGGCTGGTTCGCCGTGCACGACTCGGCGCTGAGCGAATACGCCGCCGTCGGTTTCGAATACGGCTACTCGCTGGGCAACCCCAACGCGCTGGTGTTGTGGGAGGCGCAGTTCGGTGACTTCGTCAACGGCGCGCAGTCGATCATCGACGAGTTCATCTCCTCCGGTGAGGCCAAGTGGGGCCAGCTCTCCGACGTCGTGCTGCTGCTGCCGCACGGCCACGAGGGCCAGGGCCCGGACCACACCTCCGGCCGCATCGAACGCTTCCTGCAACTGTGCGCGGAAGGCTCGATGACCGTCGCGGTGCCGTCCACCCCGGCCAACTACTTCCACCTGCTGCGCCGCCACGCACTCGACGGCATCCGCCGCCCGCTGATCGTCTTCACCCCGAAGTCGATGCTGCGCAACAAGGCCGTCGTCTCCGACCTCAAGGACTTCACCGAGAGCAAGTTCCGCTCGGTCTTCGACGAACCGGGCTACGAGCAGGGCATCGGCGACCGCAGCAAGGTCAAGCGCGTCCTGATGACCAGCGGCAAGCTCTACTACGAACTCGCCGCCGAAAAGGCCAAGCAGAAGCGCGAAGACGTCGCCATCGTCCGGATCGAGCAGCTCTACCCGCTGCCCGTCCGCCGCCTCAACGAGGCCCTCGAGGGCTACCCCAACGCCACCGACCTGGCCTGGGTCCAGGAAGAACCGGCCAACCAGGGCGCCTGGCCCTTCTTCGGCCTCAACCTCCCCGAAACCCTCCCACCCCGCTTCGCCAACACCCGACTGCGCCGCATCTCCCGCCGCGCGATGTCGGCCCCGTCCTCGGGGTCGAGCAAGGTGCACGCGGTAGAGCAGGCGGAGATCATCGCGGAGGCGTTCGAGCCGACTAGTTAGTTCTTGACCTGACGCCGGGCCGGCTCGCTCAATCCATTGAGCGAGCCGGCCCTGTTTCATATATGCGGGTGGTCGACGAACAAGGTTTCAGGGCAGCGGGACAGGCCGTCGGTTCTCCCGATCGCTGCTCACGGCTCGAACAAGCTCACACCTTGACGATCTCGATCTCCGGACCACACAGCAACGCCATGTCCTCGGGGTCCGACGTCACCACCGTCGCCAGCCCACGAACCGAGCGAGCCGACGCAGCCAGAACGGCGTCGATCGCGTACTTGTGTCCACCAAGGCCATGCTCGCGCAACAACGCAGCGGCCTGCGCGGCCAACTCTCCGGTCACCGTGTGAACGTCGATCTGTGACAGCGTCCATGCGATCCGGGCGGCACGCACTTTGCTGTAGTCGGCTTCCACAGTCGTCATAGCCGTAGTCGCGACTCGCACGCCGTCCTCTTTGGCCGCCTGTATCCACGCAAGCATGCGACGATCCTTCCGATACAGCATGGACAGCCCCTCGCAATCGAGGAAAAGCACATCCGGCATCAGGCGGCCGATCCGCGCGAACCCCGACGGCGCCGCTCGAAACCCAATTCCGCCCTCGCCTGATCAATCTCCGCACGAGTCAACGGCTCGTCGTCCTTCTCGAAATCGGCCACCAGCTCCCCCAGCTTGTCCATCGCTACACGCTGCTCCAACGCCTCGGCGACATAGGCGGAGAAGCCGCCGGGGCCAACATAGGCTCGAGCCTGCTCGGCGAGATCCTCCGGGAGGCTGATCGAGTATTTCTTACTACCACCCATACTCCCGATGCTACCAAGGGTAGCAATCGCGGTGCCATGCAGGCCGCCTTCAAATGCGTGCCGCAGCGCAGCTCGGCATCGTCTCGATAATGTCGGCGCACTCGTCACCCAGCTCGATCGCGTCGCCCAGAGGTCGCCACTTTCTCGCCGTGCTCTTCGCGATGCCGGCACGGGCGGCGAATCGACGCTGGGTGAGTCCCAACGCGTCCGCAAAGCTGTGGCCCACCAGGATGATCGGCGTCGACACCCTCCGATAGGCACAATGGGTCCCTCGACAGGTCGGGCGGACATTCAGTACGCTGCCGGTCATGAGCAACGGGGGGACGCCGTCGACCGATAATCTCTCGGTGGTTCCGGAGAAGGTTCGTGAGGTCGGCGAGCAGGTCTATGAGCTATCGATGGCATTGCGGACGGCACTCGACTCTGCGGCCAAGGATGTCGAATCACTGGTCAATGGAACGTGGAGGGGCAATCTGGCGAGCCAGTTCGCTGACGGCTGGACCGATATCCGTGACGGCGGCGCCCAGATCATCACCGCTCTGTCCGGGATGGCCGAAAAGCTCGGCATCACAGCCTCGACCTATGAAGACCTCGACGGGAGCAACGCCGCCGTACTATACAACACGAGCAGCTCGAGTTTGGACCTGCCATGAGTTCCGAGGAGTTCCAGGTCGACTTGGACCACCTCGATGAGGTCGTGATCCGCCTGTCCGCACTCGCGAGCGTTATCGCCGAGCACCTCGACACGATTGACGACAAGGTTGCCGCGCTGGCGGGTACCGGCTGGGAAGGTGTTGCCGCTCAGGCCTATTCCGACGCCCACCTCGAGTGGTCGGTCGGCGCGCGGGAATTCGCCGAAGGTGTCCGCGATATCAGCGAAGCAGCCCGCAAAGCGCACACCGGCTACACCAGCGCGATCGAGGAAAACCTGAAAATGCTCCGAGGGGCATAACTAGTGCGCGTCAATTGGCAGACGTACTTCGATGCCGGCAAACAATGCCATGACCTCGCCGCCGAACTGCGTCGCACCGACAAACCGCTACACGACGCCGTCAAGGGTGAATGTGCAGGCATGGCCGGGGACGCCCCCGGATGCAAGCAATGGGGCGAAGCGTACGACCAGTACGCACGCGACACTATGCAAACGTGTACACACCTGGCCGACGCCCTTACCAACTTCGGCAACGTCCTATACGCCAATGGTTACAAATACGCGATCGCAGACAACGCCAAACCCCAGCGACCGACTCTCCACCAGGTCTCCGAGTACCAGGTAACCATCCCGACCTCCGTCCACGACAACGGCGACGGCGTCAAACACAACGGTGGCGTAGAGGAGTTCTTCAACGAACTCACTGCGAAGATCGTCAGTACCTTCGGGAAACTTCCCAACGGTGACGTCGACAAACTCTCCAAGGCCGCCGACACGTGGAAAACCTTCGCCAACCACGCGACCATCACTGGGGCTGCGGCTAAGATCAGCGGGATCTCCGCGTTGTTCGACGATATGGATGCGGCAGAGAATCGCGCCAAGATCCAGGAACACTTCGGGACACTGAAGTCCAGCGCCGATCTTCTGGCCACCGCGTCCCTCAATGTCGCCGCCCCTGTTGCGGACTATCACAGCTCGACAGTCGAAGTCGGCGAAGGCATCAAGACGGCAATGACCACCTTCGCATGGGCCGTCGGACTGCTGGTCACCGGCGCCATCGTAGGAGCGATCTTCAGCTTCGGTGGCAGTCTCGCGGTCGCCGGCGGCGGTGTCGCGCTCGCTGTTGAGGACACGATCGCCACCATTCGCGGCCTCTACACGACAAAGCGGCTATTCCAAATTCTCAAGATCACCCTGGCTGCGAGCGTCGCCGTCGGCGTTATCGACGCCTTCGGCCAGGTCCCAGACCTCACCGCCACACTCACCAAACTGGCCGCCATCATCGCCATGAAGGCACTCATCGACGACAACGGCCCTACAGCGACGCCAGCCCTGGGCGGGGACGATCCGATTACACAAGAGATTGCGAAGAAGATCGCCGAACACGCGAATGGACGTGCCGCACAGGGAGATGGCTCACACTACGTATCCGGCGTAGGCGCCGCAGAACTTCCCGAGTACGTTCGCAAGGTCCTCGACGGCGAGGTACCGACGGAGGTAAAGCATCTACCCAGGGGCCGAACGGCATATTGGGATCCGGAGAAAGGTGCTGTAGTCATCGAGGACGGAGATGGAGGAACCGTGTTCACGCCAAAGGACGGACGCGAGTACTTCGACGGCCTGTAGCGATGACTTGGATTGACAGGAAGGACCCGGAGAAGATGCCAGAACCGAACCTCGGACGCTATCGAGAGCATCTCGTCAGCGCAGAAAATTTCCAGGTCATTCGACAGCTGACGTTCGAGCTGGCTAATGTACCCAGAGAACCGATGGTCAAGTTGGGATGGAATCCGAAGAACGGCGATTATCTGAAACAACTCGCGCGATCTGTGCCGTCGCAGATCACAGCTCCTACTCGGGTGAAATTGGTTGTCCTCGATGAGGAAATCAACGATCCGACCTTGCCGGGCCGCTTATATGCAGCCGAGGAAGAACCCGAACCACCGAGCGATATCGTGAGATACTTACCCAAGTCGATCGCGGCCGTGTATCCGAATCTGTTGAGAGCAGCTTTTGAAGCCCTGGGAGAGCTTGAAACACGTTATCGAACAGGATTCTACGAAGACGAAGTAATAGAGGCCCTGAATGCAATCGATGGCGTCAGCGAAAATTGAATGGATTAAATAGCCGAGAGCAACGGCAGACTCGCCGGAGCAGGACCGGCGACGCTACATGAGCGTCTGCTCGCCAAATACGATGCCACACCCGATCCGGGCGGCACGGTCATGCGCCCTGCCGATCCGGACAGCGCACTCGGCAAAGCTCTGGCAGCCGCCGGGTTCGAGCCCTACTGGAACACTCTGCTGTCCAGAAAATTCGGCCAGCGCCGCGTGGATTGCCCATGACCGGCAGCAGTTGGAGTTGGCCAAGGACATCGAGGGCCGCCTGGCGCGAGGCTCGTACTATCAGCTCCTCAAGGCTGGCACCCATGTTCCGTTCGAGGGTGAGGAACTCTCGGATGGGTCGCTGGAGATGTACTGTGCCGATCCCCGCGACCGCCACGCAAAGTTTCAGTTCTGTACGCCCACCCGGCCGGGCTCCGACACCCAGCGGTCCGATCCCCGTGACGACCTGGAAACACTCAGCCTCGCGGTCGACACTGCCGCGCGGCCATTCATCGAGCGCCTGACACTGAAAACAACCCTCGACCCGGACGGCATCGTCCACGTCACGGCGAGATCCGACCTCCGCGGTGATCAGGAGCGAAAGTCGCTGCATGACCTGCAGTTCAGCGTCTCGCTCGGTTCGGCGAAGACGAACGCGGGCATCGCCGACGATCCCGGTCCGCCCCTCGAACACCAGGCCGCCGAAGTCGGTAGCGTCGTTGTGCGGTCGAACGTCGCCGACAAGAAGAACAACTATTACGTGCCAGGCGAACTGCTCTACACCTACAATTCCACCTATTTCAGCCGTGCACTGAACCCACCCCAGATTCAGGTCGACGAACGCCTGTATTACCAGCCGTGCGCGATATGCCGACGTCGCGCAAACGACCCCAAATGCCGGTGCGGATCGCGCTGATCCACCGGCGTGGGAATGATTCCGACGCTTCAGCCTCTGCCGCACACTGCGGGTGCACTATGTGCGGCAGAGCCGAAGCCGTCCTGCACGATGTAGGCCTGCGGCGATGCTCGTAGGTCACGCGGAGTTTGCTCGATGTCGCCTACTTCGGCGGAAGCGGCGCACCAGGAGTTTTACCCGGCCGAGGTCAGACCGAGGATTTGGCAATTTCGCCGATGACTACTGGACTCAGCCCAATTGCGCATCCGGAAAACGCTTCCGGAACCGCTCGACTTCGTCCTCGTCCAGCTCACCCGACGAACTCGCCCACGGGATCGACTTCGGATTACCGATTTCCGGCCGTCCACCGTCGCGAAAGAACTCCTCGAGTGCGGCGTCGATCGTATTCTCTACGAAACGATTCGGATCCCCATTAACCACCAGCCGCGAAGTACAACTGATCTCCAACACCTTCCGCCCTTCCGGAAGGTCATCGGCTGTCAGCTCTTCGTTGTAATCCAACCATTGCGCGACCAGGCGGAACGAGTCGGTCCAATCCTCATCGACCGCGAAATAGGTGGGCTCGTCCCCGATTACCAGTGCCATCCGCTTGGCATAGATCCCGACGAGCCGGACCGCGTCGCTCATCCTGCCGTAAATGTAGACACTCCCCCGAAACATGGCCATGAACAGTGTCTAGCACTGACCAGCGCCGATCTGCAACCTCCCTGGATGGGGACCTTGTCGCCGACTCGAACCGCAGTCGGAAACCACTTGCGGCGCCGACGACCGATATCCTAGGGTTGCGCTTGTTCGATTCTAGACACAGGGGGGTTCGATCATGTTCACACCTACGCGACTGTTCGCTGGTTCCGCACTCACCGCATTGCTGCTGATCCCGGCGGTCCCAGCACATTCGGCTCCGGCGAACACCGCCGCAACCGCAAACATCGCCTCCGCCGATCACGATTTCAGCTTTGCGAACAAGCCGAAAAAGACCGTGACGGTGAAGTGCTATCTCATGAATCTGCAGAACGAGGCGACCGGCGAGGTCGTCTACGGCACCGGCAAAGACCGAGCGGCAGCTCAAGCCGACGCCAACAGCAAAGTTCCTCGGGGTCACAAGTTGAAGCACTGCGACCTGGTGCGCTGATCTCGATTCTGCCTCATACTCCTCCCAGTGCCGTATGCCTGGAGCAAGACGTAGGCACACATCTCGATAGTCCGCACACAGAATGGCAAATGCTGTCGCGCGAGCACCACATTGATCGAGCAGGCCGTGCCGGAGGAGGAAAAACGATCTTCGGGGCAAGCCGCGTGCGGTCGGCGTGGGCGTCGCCCCACGCCGACGCATTCTCGCACGCCTACTGAAATTCTCAGTCGTCCGAGACGTCCAGCCAAGTCGGCGATACGGAGCGCACCGCCAAATGCCCTCGCCACGAGGTGGTCACGACACGGAGGCGACGCGCGGTGAACCCAAGAACGGAACCTGCTACCAAGGGGAAGTGGCTTCGCAGGGCGCTGTGGGGCGTCGTTCTCCTCGCTGTGCCGACGTCGGCGGCAGTCGGACATCTGACGGATGCGGGCAGCGATCCGTTCAAACCGCACTTGAGCCAAGACGAGAAGCTGTCCGCACAGTTGAACCACCTGTGGCGGAAGGGCGGCTCCGCGCCGCTGCGCGACCTCGCCAGCGGAAGCTGGGACCGCCTCTACGTCTACCAGCAGGAATACCTCGGGCGAGAGCAGGTGGAGCGAGAAGTCGGCGCACCGGTGGAGATGGAGGACACCTTCTCCAAAAGTGGCGCTTCAGTGCTGGTCTTCGCGCAAGGCAACGGCGTTCGGCGTGCGACTTGGGTTGATGTGCCGCTCGTTTCAGGGCTCTACACCGCAGACGTCGAGCTTCGAGCGCCTGGCTACCCGCGCTATCTCGAATTCGTAGAGCCTCGGCCGGTAGGTCCGCACCTTACCGAGGACACCGATCTGGAGGCGAAGAAAGACGAACTCCTTCGCACCCACGGTTCAGCGCTGCTCCGCGATCTCACCGGTGGCGATTGGGACCGCGTGTACGTCGTGACCGCAGACACCCGTGCGAAAGTCGAGGCGTTCGTCGGTGCTCCGGTCGAGATGGAGCGCATCTTCACCGAGCGTGGCAGCATTCTCGTTTTCACGAAGGACGGTTCGGTGCAACGAGCCGCGTTCATCCGTGGGTATCTGCCTCCTGACGGCGTCTACAGTCCTGCCGTACGTCTCGACGCGAATGTCGCCCCTCTGGGGGTGCGACTCGTCGACCCCACTTTGCCTACGACATCAACCGCGCCGCGGTAACTCGGCGCAGCGTTCACGCGGACGGTTGATCGGTGGCGGTCGGGTTCGGTTGCGCGGTGCAACGAGGTCGAAGCGGTCGCTGGCCAGCGCTTACGTCGCCCACGGCATCAGACAACGAGGTCGTCGAACTCTCCCGCTTTGCATCCCTCCAGCCAAGCGGCGAACTCGGCTCGGGTGAACTCCAATGTTCCGGCCTCGGGTGCGTTGCTGTTGCGGACCAGCACGCCCCCTGGAATCGCGGCAACCTCTACGCAAGTCTCCGGGCTGGTGAAGGTGGACTTCCGCCAGTCCAGTTCGTCCATGTGCTGCCTCATGCCTAGCATCTCCTGCTCCATCTCTCAGCGGCCTCCAATATGAACTCACGTGACTCTCTCGGAGACAGCGCTACTCGACACGCATGATCGAATGCGGTTGAGAAGTATGCAACTTCGTCCACATCCGTAAGAAACCGTCCACTGCCATTGCCCTCGACATGCACCCGATCGTGGCCGCCCCACGGATGCGTCATTATCGAGAAGTCACCCAACCTCAGAGCTTCATACAAGCCGGCGTCATACATGCTGATCCGGATGGTCACGTTCGGCAAATCCGCCAGCTCCGCCATTACCCGCATCTGCTCGGACATCACCGGTCCGTCACCGATGCGAAGATGAAGGGCCGATTCCGGCTGCACTACGTCGACCATCAGATCACCATTCCGCACCCGCTTCTGCCGGTAGATCCGCTGGTCGACCGTCCGCTGCAAGTAAATGTCCGACATGCCGGAAATCCCCACCTTGCTGCCAAGACTCTCGAGGTATCTGGGTGTCTGCAGAAGCCCGTAGACGGCCCGGCGCTCATGAGCGCGGACGATAGTTGCCGACTGCTCCATACCGAGATAGGTAGTCAGCCATTCCGGCATTTCATTGACGCGCGGCATGACCCCATTCAGCATCGCGTCCAGCTCACGCATGGACACACCGACAGCCTCGGCATACCGCTCTCGCTGGGTTGGTTGCGGCGTGGACTCACCGCGCTCCCACTTACCTAGTGTCGTTCTGTCGACCCCCACGAACTCTGCGATCTGTTCTTGAGTCTTCCCCGATGCCTTCCGCGCGTCGATCAGCCGCTTGCGTCGCATGGATGCATCATAGACATCTCTTGAGTGCCGTGGATCACATTCGTTTGAAGCGTCAAGCTATCTATGCGCCCGGCAGGGAAGTGACGCCGCGACATTCTTCGCAACCTGATCCGACACTGTCATCAAGTCGGAGCGGGCGCACCCACACGTACCAGCATCCAGGGGGTCACTATGTCCGCATCCGCCGTAGCGGACGCACTCGGCCGCTGCCACTACTACCGCACTGTCTGCCAATTGCCTTGTCACATAGATGAATCTGGACGCATCGCAGTCACTATCGGTGGTCGAGTCCGTGCGATCACCACTCCGGAGCCACTCGGACACGCGATCCGCGAATACTTGCTCGCGCGGTCGTGGGCGGGACCGATCGTGTGGCACCGATCGCGTAGGTACACGTTTCTCACCGGCTACTCGGCTGAGGCCGAGGACCATTCGCTCTACGCGCGCACCCTGCTCCGCACCAACTCGCTGATCATCCCGTCACTCGGCATCGTCGCGCTGCCCTCTCCCACGGACCAGGGAACCTACCGCCGATGGATTGAACCAGCTCGCGACGGCTACCGCCCATGCCTGAAGACCGTGCTCGACGCCCTCGTCGCCTGCGCCCCATGACCGATCCCGGCACACCGCGCCCCGGCGAACCCGACCTCCACCTGAGCATATGCCTGCACGGAGTCCAACTGGACTACGCCGCGTGCCGCACCGCAGCCCTCCGCTTCATCGCCGAGTGGCACGCACGCCAACGGGAACCCGTTACCGTAATTCCGGGCTCCACTTGCGGCTTGCGCCGGCTGCCCTGCGAGCGCCTGTACCTGGAGCCGTCATCGTGACTCACTATGTGCCCTGACCGGTCGAAAGCCGGGACCACAGCCACTCACCTGATTGCGATTGCAGGGTTATCCAGCTCCGGTACTTCTGATCACCTGCGCCAGCTCGATCACGCGGCGGTCCTGCTCTCCGTACCGAACCGCCATCTGGCTGTGCAGGCGCCGGAGCCTGGCTACGGCAGCCTGGAGATCACCGTTCTGCATGTCACAACTCGCCAGCTTCCTTTGGCAGTACATGACCTGATCGTCGTACGGCCCGCGCTCCGTCATGATGTCGTCGATAAGACTGCGGTATGTCTCGGCAGCATTGGAGTATTCGCCGACTTCGAAGCGGAGGTCCGCGAGCTGCATCCGTGCTTCCACCACATCCGCGTCCCGCGCCCCGAACAGTGGAACAGCGCAGTCCACCATGGTTTCCAGCGCGTGAAGTGCCGGATCGTACTGCGAGTCGTCGGCGAGTTCACGTGCGCGTTCGACTGCCCGTTGCAGATCGCCGCGGCTGAAATCGGTAGTCGCCGCGACTTCGACCGGCGGGCCGACCGGTCCGCCGACCGGCGGCGTGAATGCGTGGTCCGCCGCATCACCTGGTGACGCACCCGTCGCACCAACGGCTCTGGCGTACATGAAAGCCGGGCCGTGGAGGTCATCGATCTCCGGAAGTGACCCCAACTCGCTCGCATGCTGTAGGAGTACGGCGTACACCGTCGAGGCATCCTCCGGCCGCTGGTCGGGCGCCTTGGCGAGCATGCTCATGATGAGATCGGCCATATCGTCGGGAATCTCGGGACGGATCTCGCGAATGTCAGGCGAGGGCAGATGCACTTGGTTCTGCCACACCGCGTACGGCGTACTACCGGTCATCACGCGATCACCGGTGAGCAGCTCGTGCAGTACCAGCCCAAGCGCATAAAGATCGGTCTGCGGCACGACCGGTCGGCCCTCGACCTGTTCGGGCGCCATGAAAGCAGGCGTACCGAGAGTGTGTCCGGTGCTGGTGTACCGGGTCATGTCGGTATCGAGAATGACAGCGAGACCGAAGTCCAAGACCTTCACGGTCCCGTCGGCGCACAGCATCAGGTTCGACGGCTTCAGATCGCGGTGGTAGATGCGGTTTCGGTGAGTCGCCGCGAGCACGGCCGCCGCCTGCGCCCCGAGCGTCGCGACCACTCCGATCGCCAGCGGCCCGCGCCGGTCCAGGAGCTCTCCGAAGGTGACTCCTTCGATGAACTCCATCACCAGGTAGGGCCGCTGGGGATCACCCGGGACCGTGCCCGCATCGTGGATCACCGGCATCCCTGGATGACGCAGCCGCGCCATGAGCTCGGCCTCCCGGAAGAAGCGCTTGGTCCAATCCGGATCGCTATCGAGGCCGGGTTGCGTGAACTTCACCGCGATGCGCCGTTTCAGGTGGCGATCGAATCCCTCATAGACCTGCCCCATTCCACCGGAGCCGATCTCCTCGATGAGTTCGTACCTATCTCCGACAACCTGCGGTTGCACCGCGGCTACCTCCGTGAGTCCTGATGTGCTGCCTCGCCGCGCTATTCGGCGGGGCCGGGCCGTAACATTCCCCCAGCCAGTACCCCGATGCCCACGCGCACCAATTGTTCGATGCTCGCACGTCGACGGCGCCAAGACGACTCGAGTTCGGTCAGCTGCTCGAAGGCGGCGCCGTAACGGCGTTGCTCGGCTAGCGGAATGCGGGGGACCTCGACCTGGAACAGATCGAACGAAAAGCCGTCGGCGGCATCGACCGCACTCCGCAGCACACAAGCGAGAAACCGTGGATCGAACGTGTCGGGGTTCCCGCGGACGAGATGAATGCCCGGCCCCAGCAGTACGCCATCCGCTACACACACTCTGACCGCGGCGCCCACGCCGATAACGACCGCCACGTCCCCGGCGCGCATCGTGACGGCCCCCGGAGCATCCGCCGTGCCCCATCTCGACGGTGGCCGATCGAGCCGTACGTCCTTCGCCGACAACATAAGAAGATCGCCGCTGACCGACTCGACCGCCAGTGGGGACTCGTGCACGGAGACTGCCTCGGCCTCGACCAAGTCCTCGAGCAGAACCGTGCCGTTCGACGCCGAGTTCGGTAGCAGCGCAGGCGGCATCGACACCGGCTGGTCGAGCAGCGCCGCACGCAGCGCGGCGTAGTCGTCGCGGTCGGTCACGGCCGCACCTTTCCGACGGCGATCGAGCCGGCATCCATCGAGTCATCGGGAACCAGAGCCCCCGCCGTGAGGCCGGTCGTCATGTGTTCGATGACATGCTCGGCGGCGGTGAAAGCGCGGCCCGCGGTAACTCGTAGCAGGAACAGCCGCCGGAAGATGGCCCCATATCGTTGTTGTTCCGACAGTGGGAGTACCGGCACCCGAAGTCGGCTCGGATCGAACCGGACGGTGGATGTCCTCGTCGCGGAGACATTCTCGGCCCCGGTCAGGAAGCCGGCGACAAACCATGGGTCGAGTCGTTCGCCGTCGACACGCAGCGCGTGCACATGTGGACCCAGCACCGCCCCCGCGTCCTCCGCCACGGCTACCCGTGCCGTGCGCCCCGCACTTCGATCACTGCGCACGGCCGGAAGCAGGATATCCCCGGCGCGGACCTCGATCGCTTCGGACGGCCGCGCGGTCGCCATCGTTCCCGATGCCGGGTTTCCCGTGGCGACATCGGGCGCCGTCAAGACGCGTCTGGTATCGGTGGCCTCGTTGCGATCCGCGCCTGTCGGTCGCGCGCGAATCCACTCGAGTTGGCCGTGCGACGCCAGATCGGCGACCGTCACGAACCGCCAGGATTTGCCTGCCGCCTCGGACCAACCGGTGACCTCCGCGGCCAATGAGGTCAGCTCGGACGCCGCGGAGGCGAGTCTGCTCATCGCGTCACCGACCTGATGGGAGACCGCCCCCGCATCCAGCGACGAGCGCACATATCGCGCCGGCGTGAGATCGACTTCGTCATCGAGCACATTCACCAATCGCGCCGCCGCCGCCATACCGGAGACCTCCGCCCGATCGGCTTCCCCGGCATCGAATGCTCGCCACACCTGGACAACGCTATTGGTGATCAGGTCCCAGTCGACGCGATCCTCGCCCGCGGCCTCCTTGGACAAAGGAGTGGTGTCGACAAAAAGCAGTTCGTCGGGCACGGCGGCGCCGGGCACTGGCCGACGCAGGATCCAGATCTGCAGCCCGATATGCCACGGCTGTGCCGTACCAGGAGTCAGGCCGATCACCGCACGCAGTGCCCCGGTCCGCACGAGATTCGCCCGAATCTTGCGGCCCGAAGGTCGGGTGGCCACAGCCGGTGGAAGCAACAGCACCGCATCGGCTCCAGGTTCCAAGTGCGCGATCGCGTGCTGCACCCAGGCGAGCTCCGGTTCGCCGCGCGGCGGCAGGCCGTAGTCCCACCGGGTGTCGAGCGCGAGTTCACCGGAACCCCAATCGCGTTGACCGTAGGGCGGATTGCACAGCACGGAGCCGAACCGATGACCGGAGAACGCGTCGGCCATGAGACTGTCGCCCAGTCGTATATCGGGTTGGAGTTCGGTATCGGCCTCGAGCAGCAGCCGCGTGCGATCGACCTGAATCTGCGAGACGTCCTGACCATGTAGCTCGGTAGCGCCTGCCGCGGCCGCCGCCAGCAACAGTGAGCCACTCCCACACGCTGGGTCCAGCACGTCGGCCGCTGCCAACTTCGCCGACAGTACTGCCATTAGTTTCGCCACTTCGGCAGGTGTGGTGTACACCCCCGTGGCGGGGGTGCCTTCCATCGCCCGCTCCGCCAAAGTGTCGACAGCAACCCGAGTGCCGTCCCGTTCGGCGGTCCGGGCGACCGCCTCCGCCACTTCTGCCGCATACGCCGACTCCTCACCACCCAGGCCGGACGCAACCCAACCGTCTTCGGAGCGGCGTAAAGCTTTCATCACTTGGCGAACAAGCTCGGGTTCGCGCGATCGGACCAGCGTCCGCAGGTCGCTCGCCGGCGAGTCCGACACCTCGACTCCGTGCTCGGACAGCCACCCTTGCACCTGGTTCAGATCGAAGAGCGGGCGCGCGTCGGTGCCGGCGATGGCCTGGGGAAAGTCGTCATGTCGGCGTCGCCAGTTGCTGACCGTCGCGCGGGTGACGCCGGCGAGCCGAGATATCTCGGCCGCACTCACCTCCGGCATACCCCTCCTCCTCTCGTGTTACTTCCAGGCCACCTTCGCGCAGGCGTGAGCAAAAATCAATCGGGCTTCCGCATTGACAATGCTTTCAGTCGTTCATACAGTCTTACATTATCTGAACACTGATTCGTCGAAACCTATCGCTAGCGACGAGGAGTTCCCGTGACCACCGAACCCCAAGGACCGCTCGACTTGTGGAAGTCGACGCAGCCACTGGGTCCACACCAGACACCTGGCGCGCCCGAATCGATGGCCCAAGCGCCGGTTCACCACACGCCGCAACCGCACCGAACCCAGGCCACGGACGCCCGGACCTTGATTCCCCACCCGCAGCCGCAGCCCGGCCCGTACTACCCGCAGCACCGAGCGGCACCGCCGCAGTACCCGCCCATGCCATATCCCCAGCCTGCTCAGACTCCGCTGGTGAATGTCGTGCAGCACAACGCAACCCTCGGCGCCGGTCCGATCGTGGTGCGCTCGGCCTTCCCGCACGGACTGCACTTGGTGCTCTCGCTGGTCACGTGCGGTATGTGGCTGCCGATCTGGCTGATCCACTACCTCATTTCCGGCAACCGCTGACCAACCCGACCGTGCTCACGAAGCGCACAAGCGACTCCGTCGAATACCCCTATACCTTCCTCGACGCCGCCATCACCGCCTACTGCCCGCAACATCAGCTCTGACCCGTTCGAAGGGACGAAACACCGTGTACCGCATGTTTTTCACCACCATCGCCTGCACCGCCCTCGCCGCCCTCGCCGCCACCGGCATCGCCGACGCCGAACCCGCTGCCCGGCTCCACGAGGGCATGCAGGTCGTCGGCCAAGATGTCCAGGCCGGCGTCTACCACACGCCCGGTCCACGCCGCGACGACTACGGCGCCTGCTTCATCGAATGGCTGCCCTATAAGGGAGCCAGATCGTCGGAACTCATCGACATCCAGTCCTACACGGGCGCGTCATATGTCCAGTTGCACGACGGCGACGTCATCAATGTCACCGGATGCGTCTGGACCCACGAATAATCCCGAGCGGCGGACCGATTGGCGTCGCAGCGCGACTCGACCAGGCTCGCGGCCGAACTTCTGAGCGCGGATCGGCTCGATACGAAACAGAACCGCGTGTCGCGCCGATCAGATCTGAGCAACGGCTTACAGCCTGCCGGGCCGGTACGGTCCAGCAGGTCCTCCGATGCATCGGCACCTTGCCGGGCAAACTAGTGTTTCTTGCAAAGGTGGGCTATATCGGCGGTGAACTGCTGATATGGACGTATTGCACAAGCGGTGCGGGCATCGCACGGTCTGTCGCGTGGGCGGGGGATCGAGCGGCGTATAAAACGACGAGAACAGGACTGCGCATCTATGGACGAGGGTCGGTGGACAACGGTCACCGAGTCGAGTTTCGAGCATGAGCGCCGGGGGCTGGAAGCGATCCGGAGTCAACTGCCGAACGTCGATCCGTGGTACGCCTGGTCGAACTTCACCTTCACCGCCAAGACCGGGCACGTACGTGAGGTCGATCTGCTGGTGATCGCCCCGAACGGCGTGCACATGATCGAGCTCAAGGACTGGAGCGGCAGGCTCACCGGCGAGGGCGGAGATTGGGTCCAGACCACTACGCGCGGTGATCGCCGGTTCCACCGGAACCCGCTCCACCTGGTGAACCAGAAGAGCAAGGAACTCGCGGGCCTGCTCGGCGACAGCGGCGCACGCGTTTTTCTGAACTCGGCAGTCTGCCTCACCAATTCGGGTCTGCGATTCGAACTTCCGGCGGGCGACCGCGCCAACACGCACACGATCCGCGAGCTGATCGATCGGCTCGATGCGCCGGTCCGCGACATCAAGCACACCATCAGCGCCCAGCGTGCGAAGGCGATCAAGAAGGCCCTGGAGCAGGTCGGCATCCGGCGCAGCGATGCGGATTTCACCGTCGGTCCCTACCTGTTGGAACGCAAACCCTTCGACGCGGGCCCGACCTGGCAGGACTATCTGGCCGCGCACACCGAGCTGCGCGAACCCGTCCGCGTCCGCGTCTACCTGCGTGAACGTGGAGCGGACGAGCAAGCCCGCAGATCTGTTGATGCGGCCGCTCGACGCGAAGCCGCGGTGCTGCGCAAGTTCCGGCATCCGGGCGCCGTGCAACTGGAACTGTTCGATCCGTCGGGCCATATCGCCGGTCCTGCCCTGATCTTCCGATACCACCCGGACACCCTGCACCTGGACGATTACCTCGCCCGCCATGGCGAGTCGCTGGACCTCGGCGACCGGATCGAACTCGTGCGACAGCTCGCGGAAACGTTGCGGTCGGCGCATTCGGCCCGCCTGTATCACCGCGCGCTCGCCGCCCGCTCGATCCATGTGGTCCCCCGCCCCGGTGCGGGTGAAACCCAGCGCTGGCGCTCGCCCCGGCTGCAGATTTCGGACTGGCAGGTGGCGACCCAGCGCTCGGGCGGCACCGCACTGACGATGACTCGGCACGCCCCCACTCTGCTGTCGGCGCATCACCTGTCGAGCGGGTCGGACGCCTACCTCGCGCCCGAGGTGTCGGCGCCCTCCCCTGACCCCATTGCCATGGACGTCTACGGCCTCGGCATGCTCACCTACCTGCTGGTGACGGGTAGAGCTCCCGCCGCCACCCAAGCGGAACTGCTGACCCGCTTCGAGGCCGGTGAGGAACTGCGCCCGAGCGCACTGGTCGACAATCTGCCGCAGGATGTCGATCTTCTGGTGGCCGCGGCGACGGACTACCGACCGTCGAAACGGCTCACCTCCATGGACGAGTTCCTGGAACTGCTCGAGGATGTCGAAGAGGCGCTCACCGCGCCCGACGAGGAAGAGGTCGTCGCCGAGGAGAAGGATCCACTCGAGGCCGTTCGTGACGATGTGCTCGCGGGCCGCTGGCTGGTGCGCCGCCGCCTGGGCACCGGATCGACCAGCCGCGCTTTACTCGTGCGCGATTTGCAGGCCGAGACCGACAAGCGCGGCGCCAAAACCTATGTGGTGCTGAAGGTCGCGCTCTCCCAGGACCGAGCCGACGTGCTCAAACGCGAGGCCGGTGTGCTGCGCGGCCTGCGGCGGCATTCGGGCGTGATCAACCTGGTCGATCCGGGCGTGGTGGAACTCGCTGGCCTCACCTCCTTGGTCCTGGAGTATGTCGGTGACGAGCAGGGCTTGGACCAGGACTCCGGGCACCGCACCGAGGAGACCGTCGCCCGCGAGCTGCGTGACAACGGCCGCTTGCAGGTCGGGCGCCTGGAGACCTACAGCGACTACCTGTTCGCCGCCAGCGACTTCCTCGAGGGCGAGGGCGTCTGGCATCGCGACCTGAAACCGGACAACATCGCGATTCGGGTGCGCCCCAACCGGACCCGAGAACTCGTCCTCATCGACTTCTCGCTGGCGGGGTACCCGGTGCAGAACACCGAGGCAGGCACCGACGGCTACCTGGACCCGTTCATCGGCACCCTGACCCGCAGTGTCTATGACGCGCAAGCCGAACGCTACGCGCTGGCGGTGACGCTGCACGAGATGGCGTCCGGCGAGCTGCCGCGGTGGGGTGACGGCAGCGTGTTGCCGCGCCAGCTGGACCCCGCGGAGTTCCCATATCCGGAAATCGCCGCCGACGCGTTCGATCCGTCGGTGCGCGACGGGCTGGTCAGGTTTTTCCGCAAAGCACTGCATCGCGATGTCGCACAACGTTTTTCGGATTTGAAGCCGATGCGCGACGCCTGGCGCAAGGTCTTCCTCGACATGACCAGGTCGGTGCCGCCGCGACCGCTGAGTTCGCATCCGGCGCCGCCCTCCGATGTGGACCAGGTGTCGCCGGAGGACCAGCGGCGTCTGATCTACGAGCAGGCTACAGTCGAGACCCACCTGTCACAGGCGGGTCTTACCGCCGCCACCGAGCAGTTCCTCTATGGGCTGGGTGTGAACACCGTCGGTGAACTGCTCGACTACGGCCGAGGCAAGCTGATCAACGCACCGGGCCTGGGCGCGCGTGCCCGCCGGGAGATCCAAGACCGGCTCAAAGAATGGGGCCGGCGCTTCGGCAAGGACGAGCCCGCACCGCTCACACCGCAAGCGCGCAAGGAAGCGAAGGAGGAATTCAACGCCGCCGAAGCCGACCTCGGCGCAGGCCTGCTACGCACGCTGAGCCTGGACACCCTGGCCGCCCTTTTCGTTCCGGAACGCAGAACCGGCTCCAACGCCAGCAAGGTCGATGCGGTAGCTCGACTGCTGCGGATTCCCGGCGCGGGCGATCTGCCCGAACTCGATGCGTGGCCCACTCAGTCGGCGGTCGCGGAAACCCTGAACCTGACCTCGGGTCGAGTCGCGCAACTGCTGAAAACCCAACGGCAGCAGTGGAAGAAGGATTCCGCCGTACAGGCCCTGGGGGAGCAAGTACTGGAACTGCTGGACGGCTTCGGCCGGGTCGCTGCGGCTACCGAACTCGCCGATGCCTTGATCGCCCGGCGCGGCACCCGCCTGCAAGAGCGCGCCCAGCGCCGGGCGCTGGGTCTGGCGGCTGTGCGCGTCGTGGTCGAGGTCGAGCAACTGACGCCGGACGAGGCCGCGATCTACACCGCCCAGCGACGCGACTCCGGCGAACACCCCGTGGTGGTGCTGGCACTCGAGGCAGGCGAGGACGCCGACCCGGACACCCCAGCCGCACCGGCGCTGGCGAATTACGCTCTGCGCCTGGGCAAAACCGCTGACGCCCTGGCGGCGCAGGAGACCCTGCCGACAGCCGCGACCGTGTTGGACCGGCTGGGCGCGATCGACCCGCCTGCGGGCACTCCCACCTTGGACGAGCGCCGCCTGGTGCAGGTGGCCGTCGGCGCCTCCCGCAACGCCGCCGTCACGCCGCGGCTCGAGATCTATCCGCGCGACCTCCCGCTGGTGCGCGCAGTCCGCCTGACCCAGGCCGGTCTGCTCACTCTCACCCCCGGCGTTCCGCTGAAGCAGCAGCCCGGCCTGCGGGCGGAGCGCGTGTTCGAACGCATCCTGGCACGGTTCCCCGAGCTGACCATCGCGGGTAGCGACCGCGACGTGCCCACCCCGGAGTTGACGAAAGCGTTGCGTGAAGCCGGGTTCGACCTCGTGGTGGCGACCCACCCCGAGTCCCGCATCCAGCGCTACATTCCCGAGCACGCCGATCAGCTGTCCAGCTACACCGCGCACGCACCGCGCTGGTCGACCGCCCTCAACAGCCACGCGGCGGGCAGCTACTCCGACGACCCGAACCTGGCCAAGGCCGCCCGCGCCGAGGAATTGCTCACCGGCGCCGCACCACGTGACGGTTTTCGGGTCCTCACCTCCCCCACCACACCGACCTCGGCGACCCCCGCCGCCATTCACGAATTGCGGGAACGTTTCTCGGTGCGTCCGATGTCCGCGACGGCCCTGTTCCTGGCGAACATGCATGATCTGGTCCCCCCTGGCACCAAACCCACCTGGGACACCATCCTGCGCGCTGATATCGCCGAGCCGGGTTCCCGCGCGGCGCTGAAGTTCAGCGAATACGCGCGCACCGCGTGGGGCCGCATCGAAGCCGAGATCGCCGACAACATCGCGGGCAACGGCCCGCTACTACTCACCGACACCATGGTGTTCGCCCGCTACGACGCCATGAGCGTCCTCGCCCGCCTGGCCGAACAGGCCCGCCGCGGCAAGGGCGGCCTATGGCTGCTGTGTCCGCAGTCCGACCCCATGCGCCAGCCGCACCTCGGTGCGGAAGCGGTGCCCTACCAATCCGCTCTCAACGAGTGGATCCAATTGCCGGAAGCGTGGATCCGCAATATCCATCGCGCCAGCGCCTCGACCGACACAGGAGTAACCGCATGATCGACCGCGCCGCACTTCTCGCCGACCTGAAGAAGCAGGTCACCGCGGTCGAGAACGACCTAGAGCAGCAACTGCGCATCCTGCCCGAGGTCAAATCACGCCTGCACGACGAATGGGCGCAAGCTCGCAAACTCAATCGCACCGCCGCCACCGAGACCTCCTGGCTCGGCGAACGCATCACCCAGGTCGCCGTCGCATGGGTGCTCGGCACCGTCTTCGTCCGCTTCTGCGAAGACAACCACCTCATCGCCGACCCCTACCTCACCGGCCCCACCGACGACCGCCGCGAACTCGCCCAAGCCCGCTACGACGCCTACGTCGAAACCGACCCCGATCCCACCTACCGAGGCTGGCTCGAACACGCCTTCGCCGAACTCGGCGCGGGCCAAGCAGGCAAACTCCTCTTCGACCCCAACCACAACGCCCTCTACCAGATCCCCCTCTCCCACGACGGCGCCCGCCAACTCATCGAATTCTGGCGCGCCCGTGACGAGCACGGCGTACTCGTCCACAACTTCACCGACCCCCTGGACGAAGACGGCATCAACGGCTGGGACACCCGCTTCCTCGGCGACCTCTACCAAGACCTGTCCGAGGACATCCGCAAGAACTACGCGCTACTCCAGACACCCGAATTCGTTGAAGAATTCATCCTCGACCGCACCCTCGAACCTGCGATCCGCGAGTTCGGCTACGAGACGATCCAGCTCATCGATCCCACCTGCGGGTCGGGGCACTTCGTCCTCGGGGCGTTCCGACGACTGACCCAGCGGTGGGCCAACGAGCAGCCGACGAAAGATCGGCACGAGCGTGTCTACGCAGCGTTGAACTCGGTGCACGGCATCGATATCAACCCGTTCGCCATCGCCATCGCCCGCTTCCGACTGCTCGTCGCCGCCATGGCCGCCGCCAACGTGCGCACGCTTGCCGAGGCCGCACGCTACGAATGGCCGATCAAACTGGCGGTTGGTGACTCGCTGATCAAGGCACGACAGCTGGAGCTCACCTTCGACGGCGACCAGCGTGACCCACTCGCTGAATTCTCCTATGCTACCGAGGATGTCCACGACTACCCGGGAATCCTCGACCCGGGCCGGTACCACGTCGTCGTAGGTAACCCGCCCTACATCACGGTCAAAGACAAGAACCTCAACGAGATCTACCGAGGACTGTACAACGCATGTTCCGGTAAGTACGCACTATCGGTACCCTTCGCCCAGCGGTTCTTTGAACTCGCCAAGCTCGGCGATTCCGATGGGAACGGCTATGGCCGAGTTGGGCAAATCACCGCAAACTCCTTCATGAAGCGGGAGTTCGGAACAAAACTCATTGAGAACTACTTCGCGCATTCCGTTGAACTGACTGAAGTCATTGATACTTCCGGTGCGTACATTCCAGGGCACGGTACCCCCACAGTGATCCTGGTGGGAACGCGGCGCTCAGGCAAGAATCGCGCTACGACGATCCGTACCGTTCGAAGCGTCCAGGGTGAACCGAAGGCTCCTGCCAATCCAGAAGATGGGCTCGTTTGGCGCGCGATCATCGAGCAGATCGATCATGCCCCCGGCCAGAGTCAGTGGGTTTCGGTCGATAACCTCGACCGGGAACGATACTTCGGCAAACAGCCGTGGATTCTCCTCGACGGCGGCACAGAGATGATCAGTCGGATCGAAGACTGCGCGGTTGGATCTTTGCGCCAGATTATTTCACGAATCGGCTTCTATGGAGTCATGGGATCGGATGATGCCATGACGGCAGAGTATAGGGTGTTCACGCGCATCCAAAGCGAGAACCAGTACATCCGACGCCTCGTGGTCGGCGACGAAGTCAGGGACTACTCGTTCGCCGACGGCGACTACGCTTTTCATCCGTATGACAAGCAACGCGAGCTCCAACTACTCAAGGAATATCCGGCGCTAGCCCGATACCTTTGGCCATCGCGCACCGAGCTGGGCAATCGAGCAACGTTCTCACGTGGAACATACTTCAGCGATAGCCGACCGTGGTATGAGTGGCATCAGATTCCCAAGGACCGAGGGGCTAGCACATGGTCTATACCCTTCGCGTTCGTAGCGACACACAACCATTTCGTGCTGGACCGGGGCGGGAAGGTGTTCAAGCAGTCCGCGCCGGTGATCAAGTTGCGGGAGGGGGCGAGCGAGGAGGAGCATCTGCGGCTGCTCGGGCTGCTCAACAGCTCCACCGCCTGCTTCTGGCTCAAGATGGTGAGCCACGACAAGGGGCGACCCGGCGCCGACTCAGCTGGAGCAGATGAACCGTGGGAGCACCGTTTCGAGTTCACGGGTACAAAGCTTGAAGAGTTCCCCCTGCCGGCATCGGCCCCGGCCGCTCTTGGTAGCGAACTCGACCAATTGGCTCGCGACCTTTCGGAAGTCAGCCCTCATGCTGTTGCTACGCGCGCAGTTCCGACCGCAGCTGCGCTGCGCATCGCAAGAGAGAAGTGGGAGTCGTTGCGCGGCCGCCTGGTTGCGCTGCAAGAAGAACTGGACTGGCACGTCTACGGCGCATACAGGGTGATGGACGAGACCATCGTTGCCACCCCATCGCAGGTTCCGGCACTCGCCCCTGCGGAGCGTGCATTCGCGATCGTCCTCGCTCGTAAGCAAGAGCAGGGGACGGTCTCAACCACTTGGTTCCAGCATCACAACCACAAGTTCACGCCAGTCACCGCTATCCCAGCTGATTGGCCAGCCGAATACAAGGAAGTTGTCCAGCGCCGAATTGCTGCGATCGAATCGAACCGAGCGATCGGCATGATCGAGCGCCCAGAATATAAGCGTCGATGGGCCACTGATGGCTGGGATGTGCTGCAGCAAAGAGCGCTCCGTGCCTGGCTGCTCGATCGCATGGAGTCTCGTGATCTGTGGTTCGACGACAACGGTCAACCTCAGATGCTCACCTTGTCCAGGCTCACCGACCGCCTCGCAGCCGATGAGGACTTCGTCTCCGTCTCAGCGCTGTACGCACCCCGCATCGATCTGGCCCAGGTCGTGGCAGACCTGATCACCGACGAGCACGTCCCCTTCCTCGCCGCCCTCCGCTACAAGCCCTCCGGCTTGAAGAAGCGCAAGGACTGGGAACACGTCTGGGACATGCAGCGTCAAGAAGACGCTATGCCCGACGGCCACGAGAAGAACAAATTTCGCGATTCCATCCCCGTACCACCCAAGTACACCAACGCGGACTTCCTGCGCACTTCGTTCTGGCAGGCCCGTGGCAAGCTCGACGTGCCCAAGGAGCGTTTCATCTCCTACGGCTCCAGCAACGTCGCCACCCCCGAGCTCTACGGCTGGGCAGGCTGGGACCACCGCGAACAGGCAATGGCCATCGCCATCTACCTCGCCGAGAACAGCCTCTCGACCGAGGAGATCACCCCGTTCCTGGCGGGCCTGCTCGAACTCCAGCCCTGGCTGGACCAGTGGCACAACGAGGTCGATCCGAACTTCGGCATCGCCCCGTCGGCCTTCTTCTCCGGCGACCGCCGCAGCATGCAAGG
This sequence comes from Nocardia sp. NPDC051900, assembly GCF_044452545.1. Classification (NCBI taxonomy): domain Bacteria; kingdom Bacillati; phylum Actinomycetota; class Actinomycetes; order Mycobacteriales; family Nocardiaceae; genus Nocardia; species Nocardia sp. NPDC051900. The sequence goes on from NZ_JBITBU010000012.1 coordinate 183,650, forward strand.
CGAACACGGCCTCACCGACGACGACCTCCGCAACTGGCGACCGCAACCCGCCGTCCGGGGCCGACGCACAACCACAAAGCGCACCACGAAGAAGTCCGCTGCGGCGGAGGGGGACAACTGATGGACCAACGCCCACTTCTGCGCGACCTCATCGATATCAAGGAGCACGTCGCCGGCTCGGACTACGTGCTCACCCTCGCCGACGCGGTCACCGAGAAAGGCTCCACCAAAGCGGTCGAGGACTATGTGCTCACCGACCGCTTGCTCGGCAACTTCGACGAAGCCCTTGCGCTGATCAAGTCCGCACTCGACGGGAACACCTCGAAACCGGCGTTCCTGCACGGCTCGTTCGGTGCCGGTAAGTCGCACTTCATGGCGGTGCTGTACGCCCTGCTCTCCGGCAACCCGGTCGCCCGCTCCCGAGGCGAGTTCGATCCGATCATCACCAAGCACGATTGGCTGCTCTCGGACGGCAAGAAGTTCCTGATGGTGCCGTATCACATGATCGACGCCAAGTCGATGGAGCAGCGCGTGCTCGGGAAGTACGTCGAATTCGTCCGCGAGAAGCATCCAGACGCACTGACTCCTCCGGTGTATCGCACCGACGCGATGTTCACCGATCTGCGGGCACTGCGCACCTCCATGGGCGAAGAGCGGTTCCTCGCCGTCCTCAACCAGGATCAAGCCGAGGACGAAGACGACGAATGGGGTGAGTCGACCTTCCACTGGACCACCCAGAAGGTCGACACCGCGTTGACCGCGACGGAATCGCACGACGGCGGCAGCCTGAATCTGGTGAATCCGACCACGCCGCCGGAGCTGCGCAACAAGCTGGTGCACGACGCGACCACTCATCTGTTGCCTGGGTTCGCCCAGCGCGCCGCCGAAGACGAGAGCGGCTTCATCTCCCTCGATGCGGGTCTCAGTGTCATCGCCGCGCACGCGAAATCGCTCGGTTACGACGCGATCATCCTGTTCCTCGACGAGCTGATCCTGTGGCTCGCCAGCCTCATCCACGACGAGAAGCGGGTGGCGCGCGAGGCCAGCAAGATCACCAACTTCCGTGAGGGTGGTGACGCGCGCCGCGCGATCCCGATCGTCTCGTTCATCGCCCGTCAGCGCGATCTGCGCGAGCTGGTCGGTGAAGAGCTCGCGGGCGCGGCGGAATCGGCGATCCAGGACGCCCTCAACCATGCCTCCGGCCGGTTCGACCTGATCAGTCTCGAAGACCGCAACCTGCCGCAGATCGCCCACGCTCGATTGCTGAAGCCGCGCGATGCCGCCGCGAGCGCGCAGATCGACGCCGCGTTCGAGAAGACCAAGAAAATCGGACCGAAGGTGTGGGACACGCTGCTCGGTTCCGACGAGAGCACCACTGGCGCCGACGAGGCGTCGTTCCGGTTGAGCTACCCGTTCTCCCCGGCGTTCCTCGATACGTTGGTGCACATCTCGGCCGCACTGCAGCGCTCACGCACCGGTCTGAAACTGATGGGACAGTTGCTCGCCGATCATCGCAACGAGCTGCGGCTCGGTGATCTGGTGCCGCTGGGCGATCTCTACCAGCAGCTCACCCGCGGTGGCGACCGGCCGTTCGTCGCCGACAAAAAGGTGCTCTTCGATGCCGCCGACAAGCTGTACAAGACGCGGCTGCGCCCGTACCTGCTCAGCACGTGCGAGGTCACCGAAGACGACATCGACGCTTACATCAATCGGCGCGAGACCATCACCGACGCCAAGCTCGCAGGCAACTGCAAGAAGTTCGTCGGTCAGAACCGTCTCGCCTGCACGGTGCTGTTGGCAGCGCTCGCCCCCAGCGTTCCAGCATTGCGTGACTTGACCATTCGCCGTCTCGCCGCGCTCAACCACGGCTCGATCACAACCATGATTCCCGGGCGGGAAGAGGGCGTGATCAAGGACATGATCGGCGAGTGGGCCGCCCGGTTCCCGGAGATCAAGCCCACCGGCACCGATGCCAATCCGGGTGTGCGTTTGGAACTCTCCGGCGTCGACGTGGAATCGGTGATCGCCAACGCGCAGGTCAACGACAACCCGGCCAACCGGCTCGCACTCGCCCGCGACCTCCTCGCCGAGGAATTCGGGTTGGATCGAGCCAACGGCCGATTCGATGCCGACGAGTTGCGTTTCGTCTGGCGCGGGTCCAACCGCGTCGCGGAAGTGGTCTTCGGCAACGTCAGCGACGAGGACGCCCTGCCCAACCACGACTTGCAGCCCGCCTACGAGGGCCGCTGGCGCATCGTCATCGACCTGCCCTACGACGAGGGCATCCTCGGGCCGGTCGAGGACGCCGACCGCATCCGGCGGCTCAAGGAGGAACAGGGCGACAACCATCCGCGCACCGTCGCGTGGTTGCCGTCGCATCTGACCAAGCCCCGCTGGGAAGACTTCCGCCGCCTACTGGTGGTCACCAAGGCGCTCGCCGACCCGTACCGGTTCGACACCCAGTACGCCCAGCACCTCAATCCCGACAACCGAACCAGCGCGAAGCAGCTGCTGGAGTCCCAGCGCGAAACCCTGCGCAAACGTGTGCTCGCCACGTTCAAGCAGGCGTACGGTTTGGCCGAACGCAAGCCCGACGACGTGACCAACGAATTGGACCGGCTGTTCCACCCGCTGCCCGATATCGACGGTCTCACCGTCGCCATCGGCCAATCGATGCACGACGCCATCCGCGCACTCGCGAGCAAGCTACTCGCCCACCAGTTCCCGGAGCACCCGAATCTCGACCCGGACGGCACCGGCACCGCGGTCAAGGCCGCCGACGCGAAAACCGTTCTCGCGCAGGTGAAGGGCGCGGCCGAAGCGCGGGACAATCGCTTCGAGGTTCCGGCGAAAGACCGCGCGCTCATGCGCCGAGTCGCCGAGCCACTCGGTCTGGGCCAGCAGAAGGAGGCCTACTTCGAGCTGTCGAAGCGGTGGGCCGACCACTTCCGCAAGTCGGCGCAGAATGCCGGGAAAACCGGCGACCTATCGGTGATCTCGCTCGGCGAATGGATCGACCTGCCCCAGCCGCGCGGTCTGGAGCCGCACATCGCCAATCTGGTGATCGCGTCCTTCGCCGAAATGGACGACCGGATCTGGGTGCGCGGCGGTGTGCCGATCGACGCGCCGGAACTCACCAAGATCCAGGCCGGTGACGCGCTGCGGACCCAGCCGCTGCCGAGCGAATCGGATTGGGACACCGCGCGGAACCGGTTCGAGGTCATTTTCGGGGACAAGGCGCCGACGCTGCGGCGCGGCGGTCCGGTGCAGCTGTTCGCCCGGCAGATCAGCAGTACCGCCACGAAGTACCACGACCCGGCCGCACGGCTTGTCGAACAGTTGGAAAAGCACGCGGATTTCCTCGAGCTCGACGACAGCGAACCCGCAGGACGTCTCGCGCTCGCTCGTCGCTCGCTGGAGCTGCTGTCGGCTCTCACCTCCGCCGGTGGGGGCGGGTCGGCCGGGGCCAAGAAAACCGTCGAAGCCCTCGCCCACTTCGATCTCGCGGGGGTCAATGCGGACCGGTATGCCACCTCGATCAAATCAGCCGATAAGGTGATCGCGGCACTCGCTCACGCCGCGTGGCGCAATCTGGAGCAGGCGAGCTTGCTCGGTCCCGAAGGCGCCGCACTGTTGGACTCGTTGCGCACCGCCGCCCGATCCGACCAGCGCTCCGCCGATCTTGCCGAGGCGCTGCGCAGCACCGACGCCAAGATCACCGCGCTGACGACTCGGAAACTGCGCGAGGAGGCCGAGCGCAATCGCCAGGCAAGCACCGTTCCGCCGCCACCGCCGGCACCGCCGGCACCCAGCGCGACCACGAAGGCTGCCACCGGCGCGGACGACATCGATCTGGGCACTCCTACCAGCAACCCGCCGCTGGACGGCAGCACACCGCGATCCGGCAAGCGGTCTACCCGCCGGTCCGGCATATACACCACTACGGCTCGTGATGCGGTAGCGAAGTTCTCCGCCGACCTGGCCGAACTCGCCGCTCTGGAACCCGGCGCTTCGGTCGAGATCACGTGGAAGGTCATCGAATGACCGGTGCCACCGTGACCACTGCGCTACGGCTGTCGAGGACGACCGTCGCGCAGTACCTCTTCTCCCACAAGCGGCTCGAGAAGGTACTGGCTGAGCCCGGTGAGCCCGTGACGCTGCTGCTGCGCGGCGAGCCGGAATGGGAGGGTGACCCCGTCCTGACCCTCGCGGATGGTCGCCGCGCGCGGGTGGCGGTCGGCGCCTCGCCGCTGGCGGTACACGAGAAGGTCCTCGCGCATGCGCGCGAGATCTCTCCCGACCCTCGCGTGCTGGTGTTGCTGACCGGTGTCGAAGAACACGACCTCGACCCGGCCATACTCGTGCGCACCCACCGTGGACGAGTGCACACCGTGGATCGGTGGGACATCGTGCGTGAGTCTTTCAACGCCAAGGAGATCGACCCGTGGCTCAAGCGAGAGGCATGGGCCTGCGAGGCGCTGCTCGACGCAGCCGGGGCGCAGGGGTGGCCGACCGCGCTGGCCGGTGGGATTCTCTCTCGGGTTCCCGCCCTGACCGCGCTGGCCACCCGCCGGTTGGGCATCCAGGCCGCGGTGGACCGGATCGATCCGCTCAGTTTGCTCGAGTGGTCGCAGCGGCCGGGCGGCCCGCAGCTGCTGCTCGATCTGCGTGCACCTGAGCGCGATGGACTCACCCAGTTCCTCTCCGAAGATGAGCAATCCGGCGCGACCGGCGCTGTCGTGACAGCGCTGGTGCGCACCGGGCACGGGGCAGAAGCCATTGCCTATGGGCTGGTATGCGCGGCACTGTGGCGGCATGCCGCCGCGGACAGTGCGGTGTATCAGGCGCGCGGGCGCGTCGAGCGCTGGCTCGGTGATCATCCGCCCGCGGTGAGTGGCGAACTGGACCGCATGCTCGCGACCTTCGGCCGCACCTGCGAGGACTACATCCGGGATCTGTTGGTGAAGGCGCGTTCTTCTGCCGATCCGCACGACGAAGCCGAAGAATCCGCCCGGCACGCCCGCAAGATCGCGGACACCGTGCTCGCGCAGGCCGACCTTCTCGTCCGCCAGTTCGGTGCGGGGACGGCCGCGGAATACAGTCCGCTGCTCACCGCAGGTCTCGACGCCCGGTTCACGGCCGCGGGTGCAGCTCTCGGTCGCGGCAAGGCCGAGGAAATCGATCGGACCGTGGCCGCCCTGCGCGCACACGACCTCGCCGCTGATCATCGCGTCCGCATAGGCCGGGTTCGGATGGCGCAGCGCCTGACCCGATGGCTGAGCACCGATCCCGACCCGACCTGCGACAGCGTCGCCGCGGCACTCGACCGGCAGATGCGCGACACCGCATGGGCCGACCGCGCCCTCGACTATCTCGATGCGGGCGGCGATGACGATGCCGCACTACGCGTCGCATACGACGCCATTGCCACCCGCGCCCGCAAGATCCGTCGTGAATTCGACTGTGAGTTCGCGAAAAACCTAGCGGTGTGGACAGAATCGGGATCATCCCCGGGCACCATGTTGACGGTCGAAACCTTCCTGCATCGTGTGGTGCGCCCGCTCGCCGCCGATCATCGTGTGCTGCTCATCGTCGTGGACGGCATGAGCGCCTCCATCGCGACCGAACTGGCCGGCGAGCTGCGCGGCACATTCGCCGAGTACGACCCCCTGCCCCGCGAGGGGAAGCCCTACCGTCGCTGCATGGCCGCGGCCTTGCCCAGTCTGACCGCGGTGTCGCGCACCTCCCTGTTCGCGGGCAAACTCTTGAAGGGCGACCAGAAGACAGAGCAACGCCTCTTCCCACAGCATCCGTTCTGGGGTGCCAAGCGTGCCGAGGTGTTCCACAAGAACGATCTGCGCAGCAAGCCGGGCGATCGGTTCGGGGCCGACCTCGGTGCGGCCCTCGCCGACCCGAACTGCCATGTCGCCGTCGTGCTCAACACCATCGATGACCGGCTCGCCAAGGAAGCCAAACTCGATGATTCCGGCTGGGAGACCAGAGAAATCGGCGACCTGCGAGCCCTGGTATCGGCTGCCACCGGGCAGGGCATGGTCGTGCTCATCACCAGCGATCACGGCCACGTCGTCGACCGGCACGGTGTGCTCGTCGAGGCGAACAACATCGAGTCGGCACGACACCGTCTGCCCGCCGCCGAATTCGACCGGCGAACCGAAACGGAGATCGCGCTGCACGGCCCCCGTGTCGTCTGGCCAGAGCCCGGCGCATCGATCGTCGCCTTGTGGGACAACGACTCCCGCTACAGCGCTCAGAAGGCGGGTTATCACGGGGGCGCCGCGCTGGCGGAGATCACCATCCCCGTGCTGGCGTTCCTGCCGTTCGGCGCCACTCCTCCCGCCGGCTGGCAGGAGCTGGGCGACCAGCGGCCCGAATGGTGGCGCGACGATACCGAATCGGAACCGCAGGTGCTCACACCCGCTGTCGAAAAGACGCGGACTCGCGTCGCCAACAAGGCCGCCGAGAAACTGACGGATCAGATCACGCTCGACATCCCACTCCCGGCCCCGCCACAGCCGACGAGAGCCACCGACGACCTGGTCACCGCACTTCTCGCCTCGGAGGTGTTCGCCGCACAGCTGGAGCAACTGGCCCGGAAACCGGCAACCACGAAGCTGGCGAAGGCAATTCGGGCGCTGCTCGACGGACCTCAGTCGACCAGCGCGCTCGCTCAACGAGTCGGCGACCCACCAACCCGCGCCGGCGGCTTCGCCGCCGTCCTCGGACAGCTACTCAACGTGGACGGAGCACAGGTACTCGAGACCATGTCGGACGGCCGGACACTGCGGCTGCACGTGAAACTGTTGCGAACCCAGTTCGGCCTGCGCTGACGGATCGGGCGGCGCTCCGCAGACGCCGAGCGCCGCCCGGCACAGAACCAGCCCGCTGACAATCACAAGAGCGGTCGAGGCAGGGTGTACCCGCGTTGATGAGCTATTGGCGAGGGGGGTGGGATTCGTTACTCATCCAGGTCCACGGGGCGGTTGGTTCCGGAGGCGCCGACTGTCCCTCGGCAGTTTCGGAGGTGCCGGTGCGTGCCGGGCCCAGCCAGGCGCCCAGGTCGACAACGGCCGTGCAGTAGTTGTCGGTGTCGTCGAGGACTCGTCGTGTGGCGAGGTCACCGTTGCGGACCAGCGGCGCGAGCTCTTGTGGCAGGTTGGAGCCGACCATCGGGCGGCCGTCGGTCCCGATGAGCGGCAGATCGATTCCGTAGGTGACTCCCGTGGCAGTCACCCGCAAATAAATCCGGCACACCCGGGCATTGGTGAACATGAATCCGGCGAAGGTGTACAGGTCCTCGAACCATGGGACTCCGCCGCCGTGGACGAAGATGCTGAACAGGCTGAACAGGCGCTGGTCAGGGTAGACGGACACGGCGGTGTTGTCGAAGCCGGTTTCGGATGCCGCGACCACGATGTTGCCGTGGCTGTCACGCGGATGGTGCTGGTGAGTGCGTTGTATATCGGCGAGCGTCGACGCAACGGTGAAGCGCATATGGTCCACTGCTGCGTCTACGTCCAATCCAGTGCCCTCTGCGGTGAGGTCGAACTCCACCGCGACCGCGTTGGACAGGTCTGTGGCGGTGGACAGCGCTATTCGCGCGTGTATCGCATCGGCGCGCACGACACCACGCACCCGCGCTCCCGTGGGAGGCAACGGACCAGGCGGAGCGAGCACGAGCGGGATCGTGCTGCACAGCAGGAAATCGAACTTCGCGTCGGCGGTGCCGGTCGTCATTGGCTTCTTTCCAAGTGTCGACTCGTTAGGAGGCTAGACCTTGTTGACCCAGTCCGGACACCGATCGTAGCCCTCGCAATAGGCAGTGATGACGCCGATGTTCTTGCCGTCGCCGGTGGTGTAACGGCGGTCGTCGGTGCGTGTCGCGGCCTGCACGATGACCCGGATGGTGATGTGGATCTTGCCTCTGGGATCCACGGCGTAAGAGATGTACTCCTGGCGGGCACCCAAGTCCTTGTCGGGCTTGTGGGTTTGGAACGCGGCATGGATCGGGGTACGGGATGTCAGGTTGTGCCGACCCGCGTAGTGCTCCCATCCAAGGTCGGCCTCGTTGCCGATTCGCACTGGAGTGCTCACCCCGCGCAGATCGCTTTCGTCCCAGAGGATCGTCGACCAGTCACTTTGGTTCTGCCGTATAGGCCACGCCACCGCAACGATCCCGGCGGAACGCGTCGTGCTCTCCCGGGGGGTGCCCCACCTCGCAAGATACTCAGTCCTCGCCATGAACACCAGGCCAGTACCGGGCCCCTCGGCGACAGCGACGCCCGCCGACATCGGCACCGTCAGCGCCACGATCACAAAGAGCCCCCGCAGGACACGAAGCAGCGTCGAACGGATGCGCTCATGCTGAATCTGCGACCGCCGCAACAATATCGTCATCGATTTCCCTCCCGTTTGCAGCGAATCATGCCTGTGAAGACTGATTCGCTTATCCGACTCACTCCCCGCCGCCGTGCCCGGCAGCGGGTTTGCTGGCGGGATCGTCCCATCAGCAACTCTGGCGGGACATGCTCGAGCAGCGCTGACTCATGAGTTGACTTCGATTGGAGAACAAGAGTTCTCGTCAGCCTGGCCCCGCTTGCTTCCTGTCCCGTCATTAGATTGAGACGTCGGTCGAGCCGGATCGGTTCCAACCAATTCGAGAAAACTCGGCAGAACTCACTCGGAGCGGCGCTCGTCCCGCCTGAGCCAGGCTGACCACCGACATCGCAGGCCGCCGAAAGCGTCAGCGGACTGGACGCCATACCGGTATTCGTGAGCGGTGGCGCGCCTGCACTCGTCAGCGGGCGAGCGGGCGACCGTTCGCACGGCAGCGGGGCAGCCCAACCGTTCCGCCGCTGGCGACGTCCACGGCGTCGATGCAATGCCCGTACCGTCGTCTTGGACGAACACCACCGCAGTAGTCAGGCTGGCCGCGAAGGGCAGTTGACAGCCGCGTATCCGCACAATCAGCATGAAGCTCCGGCGCCTCGATGGCCTATCGCGAAGATTCGCGGGGCTTCGGGCTGTCGAGAGGCTACGCGGCATCGGGCCTGAAGGGTTCCCCACTGCCCAGCCAGTGACCGCCCTGCGAGCGAGGCAGGTAGTCGTGGTGGTCCCGGCTGACAGATGTGATGATCAATCACAGCAAACTCCTCGAATCGGCACGCCCTCTGCCCATGCGAGACTGTCCACGTGAGTAGCCAGCCAACCCAGGTCAGCGCGGCCCGGCGGCGCGCGGTCATCGATGCGCTGCGGCGCGGCGCAGTGCCGGAGAGCGGACTGGACTTGCTCGCGACCGGGCTCGACCGATTCGAGGCCGCCCTCGACGCGGAGTTGGACGTGGTCGAGTCCGGCGGGTCGGTATTCAAAGCGGTCCGCGGTGAGTACGGATCAGGTAAGACGTTCTTCTCGCGATGGCTGGGCGAGCGGGCGAAGCGGCGCAACTTCGCGGTGTCGGAAGTTCAGATCTCCGAAACCGAGACACCGTTGCACAAGCTGGAGACGGTGTATCGGCGACTCACCGAGCGACTCACGACGTCGAGCTTCCCACCGAGTGCGCTTCGCTCGGTTGTCGACGCGTGGTTCTATGCGCTTGAGGAAGACGCTCTGGCGGCCGGTGCCGACGACAACTCGCTGATCAGCGCCGTCGACGAACTCATGACCGCACGGTTGATCGAGGTCTCGCGGCATGCGCCGTCCTTCGCGACGGCGCTGCGCGGATACCGCACGGCACTGGTCGACGGTGATGAAGCGACCGCCGCCGCGATCCTCGCCTGGCTGGGCGGACAACCGAACGTGGCTGCCGCGGCAAGGCGGGCTGCGGGGGTGCGCGGCGAACTCGACCACTTCGGCGCATTCGGATTCCTCCAAGGTCTGCTCACCGCGCTGCGCGACAGCGGTCATCGCGGTCTGCTGCTCGTACTCGACGAGGTGGAGACCCTGCAGCGAGTGCGGTCCGATGCCAGGGACAAAGCCCTCAATGCGCTGCGTCAGCTCATCGATGAGGTCTACTCCGGCCGGTTCCCCGGGTTGTATCTGCTCATCACGGGCACGCCTGCGTTTTACGACGGCCAGCAGGGCGTGCAGCGACTGGCGCCGCTGGCGCAGCGCCTCGCCACGGATTTCACCACCGACCCGCGCTTCGACAACCCCCGTGCCGTGCAGATCCGCTTGCCCGGGTTCACCATGGATTCGCTCGTCGCACTGGGCAGCACCATCCGCGACCTGTATGCCGATAGCAGTGAGCACCCCGAACGGATCCGTGACGTCGCCGACGACGCCTATATCGCCGACCTCGCCAGGGCGGTCGGTGGCACTCTCGGTGGCAAAGTCGGTGTCGCGCCCCGCCTGTTCCTCAAGAAACTCGTCGGCGACGTCCTCGACCGCATCGACCAGTTCCCCGACTTCGATCCGCGACAGCATTACAAGCTCACCGTCAGTACCTCCGAGCTCACCGACGCCGAGCGCAATCTCGTGCGAGCCGACGACGTCGACCTGGAACTGTGACCGACGAACCCTGGGATCGCCTCCATCCCGTGGTGATCCACCACATCGTCAACACGCTGGGCTGGCCGGGTCTGCGGCCACTTCAACAGGACGCCATCGCACCGCTCATCGATGGCGAGGACGCCGTTCTCCTCGCACCAACAGCGGGCGGAAAGACCGAGGCGGCCTGCTTTCCACTGTTGAGCGCCATGGAACGTCAACACTGGACCGGCATTTCGGTGCTCTACCTGTGCCCGCTGAAGGCGCTGCTGAACAATCTGGTCACGCGGATAGACACTTACGCCCAGTGGCTCGGCAGGCGCGCGGCGCTCTGGCACGGTGACGTCGCGAACTCCAAGCGGGATCGCATCCGGCGCGAACACCCCGACATCTTGTTGACGACGCCGGAGTCGTTGGAAGCCATGCTGATCGGCACGAAGACCGACCACAACGAATTACTCGGCAACATCCGCGCCGTCGTCGTCGACGAAGTCCACGCTTTTGCCGGCGACGACCGGGGTTGGCATTTGCTGGCTGTGCTGGAACGTCTGCAACGTGTGACCGGGCGCCCGATTCAGCGCATCGGCCTGTCCGCTACCGTCGGCAACCCCGGTGAGCTACTCAGCTGGCTACAGGGGTCAGGGGCAGGCATCCGCCCGGGTCGAGTAGTCGCTCCAGATGTCACCCTGCCACCCGCAGGGAAGAGCGCCGTGCCCCCGCCGGGGGAAGTCGAACTGGACTACGTCGGCTCGCTCGACAATGCCGCCAAAGTGATCGCGGCACTGCATCGAGGCGAGAAGCGACTGGTCTTCTGCGACTCCCGACGACAAGTCGAATATTTGGGAGCCGCGCTGCGGGACCGTGAAGTCACGGTGTTCCTCTCCCATTCGTCGCTCTCCGTCGACGAACGCACACGCGCCGAAAAGGCATTCGCCGAAGCACGGGACTGCGTAATCGTTTCCACGTCCACGCTCGAGCTCGGCATCGATGTCGGCGACCTCGATCGGGTGATCCAGATCGACTCACCGACAACGGTCGCGTCATTCCTGCAGCGGATCGGGCGCACCGGCCGCCGCTCCGACAGCACCCGCAACTGTCTATTCCTGGCCACCAACGACGATGCCCTCGTCCAAGCCGCAGGGCTGCTACTGCTGTGGGGCCGCGGATGGGTCGAACCGATCACGCCCCCGCCCGCACCACGACACCTTGTCGCTCAGCAACTACTGGCCGTCACGTTGCAGCACCACAGCATCGGCGACCGCCTCTGGCCTCACGAGTGGAATGAACTAGCGCCCTTCGACGAATCGGCGGCGCCGATCCTGCGGCATCTGCTCACACAGGGATATCTCGACGATGACAGCGGTCTGCTCCACATGGGCCCGGCCGCCGAAAAGCGATTCGGCCGCAGACATTTTCTCGATCTCACGGCAGCCTTCACCGCACCACCGCAGTTCACTGTCCTCGCCGGACGTCAGGAGATCGGCCACACTGATCCTTCCATCCTCACCGACGACAACCCGGGCCCGCGGCTATTGCTGCTTGCCGGGCGCAGCTGGCAGGTCACCTACATCGATTGGAGTCGGCGTCGCGCCTTCGTGGAACCGGCGAAGACCGGGGGCGTGGCCAAATGGTCGAACCTGGGCCTTCGAGGTTTGTCGTTCGAACTCACGCGCGCCGTGCGAGATGTGTACCTTGGTTCGGATCCGCCGGTCGAGCTCACCCGTCGGGCCAGGGCTCAACTGACCAACCTCCGCGCCACCGAAGGGACCGGCAGAACCCGCGTGGACGCGACGATCGTTCACCGGGACGGAGAGAAAGTTCACTGGTGGACCTGGGCGGGATTCCGGGCCAATGCCACGTTGGCCGCGTCGCTTCCCGACATCGTCTATCCCGGTCAGCGTCCGAACGATTTCAGCATCCGACTGCGACCGGACCTGACGATCGACATGTGGCGAAATGCGCTGGCCGAACGGTACGCGCTCCAGCCGGTCCTCGGGTTGCCACAAGTCGACGAGCGCGCCGCACGCGGGTTGAAGTTCTCCGACGTGCTACCGGCCGAGGCCGCAATGGCGACCATGTCCGAGCGCCTCGCCGATCTCGACTCCGCGCGGAAGGTGCTCGGGGAAGACACAGCCTTCTGCTCCGTCTGACTCGGTGCCGTCACAGCCCGACCATGTTACTTACGCCGATCGCGCACGAATTCAGTCCCCACTGAACCAAAGATACCCATTCTTACGGATAGCGGTTTCGGCGGCATCGCGCAATACGACAAGCATCTCTGCTTCTTTGTCGTTGTTCGGCAGCAGATTTGCCAGTTCATCCAGAAGAATGGCCAGCTGGGTTGTGTTGAACATTGTGTCCGCGTGCGCGTGGAGACCCCGAAGTATTGAGCCTGCCGGAACATTCCCCCGATACTTGACAAGCGTATCTTATGCGTCCCCATATGCCAGTCGGATCCGTTCGTGGATTCGATTTTGAATAACTATGTCGATTCCCAACTCAACTCCTACAGGGTGGGTCTTCGAGGCCCTCATGTCCCGGTTCGTTCCACACGATCGTTCGCGCGAAGCAAGCCTATGCATCCGCCGTGCCATCTCCGGGCCGCCAGCGATGCAACTCCCCGCCCGGCTGCGTATGACGTGCCAGCACCGCAAAATTCCGCAAAGACGCCCAGTTCTCGTAGTCGCCCACGACGACCAGTCGGCGGCGCGCACGAGTGATCGCGACGTTGAGCAGGTTCGGAGCGGCTGACGCCCAGTCACGGGCGCGCTTGCCGTCCGTCGCGGTGCCGAGAACCAAGATCACGATGTCGGCTTCTTTGCCCTGGGTGGTATGCACTGTGCCCAGACGTGTGTCCGAGATCGGCATGCCGTTGCCACGCAAATATTGCGCCAGCCCGGTCACGACATCACGAAACGGACTGACGATGAACACGGAGTTCTCGAGTCGGCGGCGTAGTTCGTCGTTCCGGGCTTTGTCCGTGCTCGCCCGCTCCGGTGTCGGCTCTGCTGATTCCTCGTCCATCGCCGCCTCCAGACGTTGCCGGATCGTCCGCAATATCGTCAGGACATACTTGCCCTCCAGCGGGTTCCATTTCGGTCCGTCGGCCTTCGCTGGAATATCGATCCAGAGGTTGCGGTTACCCAACTCGAAGTCTGCCGACCGGCCGCTGACCCCGTTCACCATCATGTGGTCGTAGGCGATCGCGTTGCTGACCTCGAACATCAGGCGGTCACAGCGGCGGTGGACACGCAACGGCGAGCCCACCCAGATCTGGTCGAGCGAATCCAGATCAGGCAGCCACGTGCCGAACTTTGTCACGCGGTCGGCGACCGCCTGGACAGATGCACGCTGCGGCGCCCAGCGGACATCGACGTCGAAGGTGTGGGCGAGGCGGCGCTGACCTTGCCACGGCAAACTCACCACAGGTTCGAGTTGCCGTGGGTCTCCGACAACAACCGCCCGTCGACTGCGCCACAACGCTCCGACCGCGGCTTGCGGAGTGGCCTGCCCGGCTTCGTCGATACACAACCAGCCCAGGCTTTCGCGGCCGAGACCGGCGAACATCGTCGGCAGCGAGGCGAAAGTGGTCGACAACGTGGGGACTACGAAGAACAACATCTGCCACGCGGCCAGCACCGTGGATTCCGAGAGGTTGTCGGGAGAATCTCCGGACACCACGTCGATTGCCGCGCGGAGATTGTCCCAAGCCAATTTCGGTTCGGCGGCCAACGTCGCGTAGTGCAAGTCGAGGGCCGCGATCAAGACCTCGGAACGCGCCATGGCGAACTCCTCGTCCATCCAGGGCGCCGACCGTTCCCGTGCTTCCATTGCCGCACGGTCATCGGACGGTGCGTTCCATTCCGGTCCCGGCACAGCCCCGGGCCACTCACGTCGAGCTTGGTCGAGTTGCGCACGTGCGCGCGCGATTTGGGCCTCATGTCGCGATATCGCACGCTGAGCCGCCTGGGTGGACAGTTGCACCGACGCTCGTTCTCGATCACAGGCACCCAGCTGACCTTGTGCGGCGATTACAGCTCGATCGAGGTCTGCACGCCAGGAGAGGGCCGCCCGCAGTTCCGCATCGCATTGCTCGCGGGATTCGTCGGCACGGCGCACCTGTCCCGCGCAGTCCTCGACTGCGGCGGCGTACGGCGCCACGGCATCCGCCCAGTCACGGTCAGCGCCTCGTGAGAAGAACCGTCGCCACCAGCCTGGGCGAGAAGCGCCCTGGGCGTGTAAAACCGCCTCGGCGCGCGCAAGGGCGTAATCGGCTCGCGCTACGGCGTCCCGGGCGTCGGCGAGGGCGGCCTCGGCGGCCTCCACCCGGTCACTGCCGCGCTGTGCGGCAGCCCGCGCTCGAGTCAGCATTTCCACTATCTGCTCGCGGTGTGCGCGCAGCTCCCGCTCCCGACCGTCAGCACCGAGCAGTTGACGGCGCAGCGCGTCCAGCTCCGGATCAGGCCCACCGGTCAGGGCGAGACAATCCGCGATAGCCGCGCGTGCGGTCGCCATTGCATCGACACGCTCGCTGGCAGCGCGAAAGCGCCGCACAGCATCTCGCCACGAACGGGCACGCTCGTCGGGCGCTACCTCCTGCAGATCGCGAAGAATCGAGTCGATTCCGACCTCTGTCCGATCCTCAGTGGCGTTGCCCGTGGACCTGGGTCCCCACCAGAAGCGCTGCGCGAAGTCTTTGCGATTAGCGCGCTTACCGAGCCGGGCGGCAATCGCGCCCCAGCACGGAACCTCGGCGAGATACGTCGCCGGGCCCGCGAAATACTCAGCGTCGGGGAACGCCTCGCGATCGATGGATGCCACGGACGGAACTTCCAAGGTGATGTTCTCGACGGCGCCATTGTTGGAGGAGGCGAAGACTATCTCGAAGCCGGTCAGGTCATCTATCAGCGGAGTCAGTTTCCGGGCCCATCCCTCGTCGTCCTCCCATCGAAGTTGTTGCTCACGGAAGGCGGCGCGCGGACGGGACAGCTCAGACAGCACCGCGGCCCTGTCGACGATGATCGACGCGATCAGATCGCGGAGCATCGTCGTCTTTCCAGTGCCCGGTGGTCCATTCACGGCGTAAATACCGCTAGCGTGCGGATCGGCGAGCTCGTCGATGATCGTGTTGATGGCGAACTGCTGACTCAGCGCCAGCGGATGCGTCGGCTTCTCCGGCCACCGACCCGTTGGCATCTTCCGCGGATGTACCGCACGCAACAACACCGACGGATCCCGGCGCACATCGACCCGGCCCGACGCAGCCGTCGATTCGTCCTCGGTGAGGTATCGCGACAGTGCGGCGCCGACATTGCCACTGTCCAGCTCACGAGCGACCCGTTCGAGGTCACCGACGTAGAAGCTGTTGAGCAGCTCGTCGCCGGACACCTCGTCGGCCCGACGCTGGGGCACAGTGAAACACTTCACCCAGATTCGTGACGGCTCGAGTACCTCGTCGACGCCCAGCTCCTCGGAGACCCACCGCGCTATAGCTGCAAGGTCATCGAGCTCGAGCACTTTCGTGCCCAGTGATTCTCCGGTCGACTTCTCGGTGGTCGCTGTCTCAGCAGATTCGTCGTCTGCCCTGTCACGGCGGTCCTCGAGCGCCCCGATGGCGTCATCGGTTATCGCGTCGGTCACGGATTCCGCCACTGTCGATGCTGTTTCACCGAAGCGGGACTCGATCACCGAACCCACCAGTCCAGGAAGCGAAGCGAGCCCACCGATGCCCACATCGATCGCGATCCGGGCAGCAACACCCGCGACCAATCGCACGGCCCGCGCGCCGCGGGATCGGACTTCGCCGTTCTCGATAGGAATACGGCCGTCACCGATGTCGAACAACACCCGCAGCATTCGGGCTTGTTGGTCGGCGAAACCATCGAGCCAGTCATCGGCACCTGGTCCTGGGGTACCAACGGTGCGGCCGACTGCCCAGGCGCACGATGACAGTGTCACGCTCGACTTGTAAAGTCGACCGGTTTCGTCGAGGGTCAGGCTCACCAGGGCGGTATCATCCTCTTTTCGACCACCTGGATCGGAAGGCTCATCGTCAGGTGCAAGAACTGTGTCCAGAACCTCACGCACCCGTTTGATGCCGAAGACACCTGCGTAGACGGTATAGCGCCAAACCCTGTCCGGTGGCGTGCTTCGGCGTGCATGCCAGGGCAGCGTGACTCGAGGATGCAGCTCAACAACACTGTTTTCACGGCTGGGCGCGTCGACCTTCTGTGGGGTGAAGTACTCGACGGCACGCCAATAGCGCACAATCCGTGCTTGCCGACTCGCCCGCGGATCGTCGCGTCCCACAACCCACCCCTGCTTGACTGATGGCCAAAACCCCTGCCGCACTGGCACTTAAGTGTAACTTGCCGAATGCCCCGCCCCGCGCCGATGAGCGAACTGGCCTCTTTCAGATACCCAGGGCGAAACGCGGCTTGGACCGCTCCCTGGGGCATCTGGATACTCTTCGCGGCGGAGCGGTCCAGCTCGCCGCCGCATCGATGAGCCTTGCTGGGCCCGTCTCCGACTATCACGCCGGCACCGTGGACATGCGCAACAGATCCACTCGGCCATCACCAACGCTGCGTGGGCCGTTGGAGCCATTGTCGTCACCTGCGTCCTGGCCTCAGTCATCAAGTGGGCATAGGTGCGGTGATCGTGGTGAAGTACTGCACTGCGGCCAGTATTGCGATCGGGGTGGAGACGAGTAGTTGGCCGCGACGGCGCCGAGGGGGACCATCGCCACGACGCCGCCCAGGCAGCCTAGGAGAGCGGCGGGGAGGAACGGCCGAACAAGCCGATGATCGTGGCCGAGGCAATGGTTGCTCCGGCCAGGCCGCCGAGGACGCAGCCCGTTGCGGCGCCGCCGATCCCGCCGACCAGCGTGCCGACCATGACGCCGGTTGGCGCGGTCGAGGTCAGGCGGGCCCAGGTGTCGCGTTCGCAGTCGTATTCCGAACGCCTTGGGGCTGGATCCTGCGAAAGGCAGGGACACCGGTGAATCCCACCGCACCCCTCACAATTCCGCCATCGCGGCGACGAACGAGGCTGCTACGGCCTGCTGACCGGCCAACGTGGCGTGCACGCCGTCATCGAGCAGCAGCGGGTCCTCGCCGTTTGGCAGCGTGTCGTTCTCCACGTCGACGGTCAGGTCGGCCAGGTCGTGCAGCACGGTCGAGGTGTCGGCGATGTCGGCTCGGGTCCAGGTGATGCCGATTCGCTGGAAAGGCTCGAACGCGGCGATGCGGGCCTCGTCCACTGTGGTCGGGGTGAGCCAGATCCACTGCGCCGGTTCGGGGGCGCGGGATCGGAGGATGCGCAAGTTGCGTTCGGTCTCGGCCAGGCCGACCAGACGCTGACCGCCGGGGCCGCCGATGCGCTGGGCGTCGTTTGCGCCGAGCTGGCAGAACACCCAGTCGGGGCGCTGGAAACCCAGAGCGGGAGCGAGCGTCAGCGTCTGCGTTGTGGTCGCCCCCGAGACGGCGAGATTGGTGAGCCGAATGGCATCGTCGGGTCTGCGCAGGTCGAGCAGATAGCGCAGGATTTCGAACCACGACAGCCGGTCGGCGGTCGAACTTTCGCCCAAGGCGACCACGTGCTGTCCGGGTCGAAGCGGCAGCCGATCCACCGCGGCGGCCACCGCGGCGTCGTCCAGGAGGGCAGCGGCCGCCCAGCGCGCCTGTTCATCGAAATCGGCACAGAGCTTTTCGTATTCGACGGGGGTGAGACCGAACAGCGGTGCGACGCGGTCGGCGCCGAGGCCGGGGAGGTAGGGCAGCGAGCGTTCGGGACGCTGGAATCGGACGAGCTTCTCAATGTGCGGATTCATCGGTCATTCCGTTTCTGCGGCAGATGATTTCGAAACGAGGAAGCCAGCGGCGATCAACCACGCCATGCCGGTGAAACGGGCCAGCGGCAGCAGGACGGCGGCCTCCGTGCGCATCAGCGTTGCCGTGGTAGCCAGTCCGGCGACGGCGATGACGAGGCCGAGCCTGGCCAGCCAGGTACGGAAGGCAGCTACCGGCAACGCGATGCCCGCGATGAGCAACCCGGTCGAGACGACATTGCCTGGGCCGCCCGCGAGGAAGGCCAGCGTATGCAAAGCGCGCACCAAGTGCGGAGATTCGACGACTTCGGGCACCGTCAGCACCCAGGTCACCACCGCCGACAGCATCAGGAATCCGGTGGCGAGCGCGCCTCCGGCGAGGGCGAGCGCGCCCCGCGTCCGCAGCCGCGCGGTGATGGCGGCGACGAACAGCGCACCGGGGATCGCGGCGGCGAACTGCAACGTCGCTCCCAGCCGGACCGCGTCGCGGTGGTCGGTGAAGTAGAACAGCGCGTCGTCCGGCGCGGCGAACGGGGAAGGAAACACTTCGCCACCGGCCGCGACGGTGCTCGCGGCCAACCCGGCGACGAACAGCGCCGCCGAGGCGGTGGCGAAGACCCCCGGCGACGGGCCCAGCCCGGGTATATCCGGCCGCGGTGGAGTGGAAGCGATTGCGGGAGCGCTCATTACGCGAGTCCGTTCTTTTAGGTGAATCATTCACTGTAGTGAACGATTGAGGCGTGTGTACGATAACCCGGTGACAGCAGGAGAGCAAGCGGGTGACAACCCGATTCCGCGACAGGCCCTTACCCGGCAGGTCTCGTTCCTGCTCGCCCAGCTCGGCGCACACGCCACCCAGCGGTTCACCGACCGCATCGCCCCGCTCGGCCTGACTCCCCCCGATATCGGCGTGCTGCGCATGATCGCCATGTCCCCCGGTCGCAGCCAGCGCGCTCTGGCGGAGGAACTCGGCGTGGTTCCCAGCCGCGTCGTCGCCCTACTCGACAACCTCGACCGTAAAGGCCTCGTCGAACGCCGCCGCAGCGCCACCGACCGCCGCAACCACGAACTGCACCCGACCCCGGCGGCCTACCAGCTGATGGGCGAACTTTGGCCGGTGCTCCAGACCCACGAAGCCGACCTCACCGCGGCGTTGTCCCCCGCCGAACGCGATCAATTGGCGTCACTGCTGGCGCGGATCGCCGAGCAACAAGGTCTGGACGTGGGCGTACACCCCGGCTACCGGCGCACAAACCCGCCCACCATCGATGAGACGAAGGGATAGATCGCGACCCGACACCAGGCCGGTTCCAGGTGGAGCAGTTCAGCCCACGGCTTCACGCGGGTGGCAGTACCTGGTGAGATCACTGCCCCGTCGCCCCCATACGTGGCCGTGTAGGCCCACGGCGCCGCTCGCCGTACAACATGCGGGTGAAGTTGTTGCCGGTTGAATAGCGATTCCCCACGTCACAGACGGTCCTGGCGTGAACTCCGTAATCGTCACCACGCAGATGCTGACGCGGCGTCCACTGCCGATATCGCCGTCGCGCCCACCTGCGCGAGTAGAGTCGCCGACCTGACGACGGAACCGATGTCCGCCGCTACACGGCGCACGACACCGATTCGCTTGCGGCACGAGCATGGTGTCGCGCGGCGGACATGTCGTCCGAGGGCGGCGGATCGATCACGTCGCGGCAGCCCTGTCACCGGCCCCAGGCGGACGCCGGTCCACCGATCTCCGGACCGGCAAACTACGCGCCGACGTCATCAGGGCGGCGCGGTTCGAGGCGGCCGCCCCACTCTCCGCTCGACACCACTATCGAAAGGCCGTGTCAGCAGGAGTGGTATTGCTTCAGCTGGCACGGAGAACGCCCGATCGACAGTTCTACGAATCGGACGTCTTCATCCTGTCCAATATCCTGGGCTGCCATTGGTAGAACCAACTGAACTTGTAGGACTCCCCATCGGGCGACGAGGTAGCGGCATAGGTGAATCGACGGTCGGTCGTGCTGATCGGGACTTTGTCGACGAGTTGCCCGAAGCGCGGTTCGATTCGAACCGGGAGCGTTGTCGGGTCCGGTGTTATCACCGGAAAACAGAGGCGCTCGATTCGGCGCGATTCCCAGCTGATGGTGGCGTAGATATCGAATGCTTTCTCGGTGAGTGAGAGAAAGTCATCGCTCGGGTCCGGGAGTCCGGCATCCCGGTGCAGCGACACGATGGCGCGGGGTTCGAAGTAGTCGGCCGACAGGCCGGGGAAGTACACGTTCATCGTCTTGTCGTGGTAGTCGATACCGAGCAAGCCGACTTTGTCCTCCAAGCCGTGACGTGCGAACATGCCGACGTGGTCGGCGAGACTGGGCGGCATGGACGGTAGTTCGGCGAGCTCCGATACTTTCTGCATGCCATCGGCGGGAAAGAAGGGCCAGATTTTCTTGAAGCCGCCGACTACACCGATGTCGATCCCGTAGCTGTGGATGGGGCACCGTTCCCGGACCTCGTCCAGCAGAGCGCCGACCGGATGATCGGTCTCGGAAATGAGTTCGTTGGAAAGGGCGATGTCATAGGGGTCGATGTCGCTCGGCAGCGTCAAGAAGCGGTAGTCGAGGTCTCCTGAGCGGCGGGCGTCGGTGACCACTCGGAGGGAGATCACGGAACGCGTGAGCATCGCGCCGTACGCGGTCAGAGTGGGCCGGACAGCTTCTCGAGTGCAAGGGACGTTCCATAGCCGCGCGGATTCCTCGATGGCCGCGTAGAGATCTTCCAGCTCGGATTCGGTAGTGGTGAACACGCGTCCTTCCAGAGATCGGTGCTACGAGCAACATCACGGTTGCGCCAATTCCATTCAACCAGAATGCAACTCAGGACCGGATGCCACGTGTGGGAATGCAGGCACCGCATCCTTCCATGGTCACGCGGTTGACGAACGGAGGTGGCGGGTGAGGGCATGACCCAGATGCGGGCCGAGGGGACCGGTGTGGTCGATGCCGAGTTGGGTGGCGAGGGTGGTGGTGTGCAGGCGTGTGGCGTTTTCCAGCAGGGTGGCGTAGGTATCGGTGGTAGCGCGGATTCGGTGATGAGCGGTCGCGGCGATGACGACGGCGAGAGGTGCGGCGGGCCACCACCAGACGGTCAGAGCGAGGTAGAGAACGGACCAGGCCGCAAGCGTGGTCGCTCGCGAGAGAGCGGTGCGGGCGGTGGTGATCTGCTCGCGCACGGGGTCCGGCAGGACCAGCCACAGCGACGGCCACACGGTCGCCAGGTCGAGATGGTGATCGCGATCGAGTCGAATCGCCGTTGCTTGGATTCGGTCGCCGCTCCAGGTCGGGCGCTCGGGCCGCTCGACCGAAATCCTTGCTCGCGCGCGTGCCGCACGGTGCCTGAGCGCCGGGTCGGGCCGGGACGCCGGATCGGGAGTCAAGGCATTCTGGTATTCACGGAGGTAGTCGGCGTTGGCGCTGTCCCACCGACGCTGACGGCGGGCGAGCGACCACCGAGCGGCGAACCGGACGGGAATCGGCCAAGCCTGCCATTCCGCCGCCAGCACAGCCCGCTCCACAAACGTTCCGATCGATTGTGCGACGAAACCGACCGCCGCGGCGGCTGCGAGAATCGCGGCCAAGACGACGACCTGCCCGCCCGTGCTGGTCACCCTGGGATTTCTGGCGTAGTCGGTGATATGTCGGGTGAGCAGGCCGATGTCCAACGCATGCGCGTGGCCGAGAGTGAGCGCGGTGGCGGTGACCGCCAGATAGAACGCGCCGGGCAACACGAGAAGCGAAAACCATTTCTCGGCCAGCTTTTTGGCGAGTTCACTCCACAACCCGTTCATCAGGAGAGCCGTTCGCGCCGTAATTCCCGTCCGCTGACGGCGCATCGGGGCGGCTCGGCATCGACATCGTCGCGGCCGTCGCAGCGTTCGAGCGGGCAGCGGTAGACGACTTCGATGCTGTGCACGCCGACCGGAACCAGACCGCGGTGGTGTCCATACACACCGCGCGCATCGCCGGCCGCCCGCAGAGCGGTGTGCACCCCATCCAGCGCGGCGGCGATGCCCGCACCGTCCCCCGATCGGACCGAGCTGAGCAGCTTGTGCAGCGGGGTCGAAGTGTCCGTCCCGTCATCGCCGAGAGTGCCGCGGATCTCCTGCAGATGACCGCACAGATACGCCAGCCCGGCGGTGACCCGAGTTGCATCTTGTGACGGCGGCAACCGAACCCCCAGGTGCACAGGTGAATACGATGGGCACTGTCGCCGAGGCCACGATCCGGCGAGCGTGTCGTGTGATCATATCGCCGTAAACCGTTGTGCCAGGGGTGACCGTGTGATCAGCGTGGCTCGATAGGGCAGGGGGATGGATGCGGTATGACGATCAACGCCACCATCATCACGGCCGAAATCAAACTGTGGCAACGCAAGCTGACCACGCTGCCGACCGGCCACCCCACGCGGGTGCTGTGCCTTTTCCGCCTCGGTGACGCTTTTTATCGCCGGTTCAAGGCGACAGGGGCCATCGCCGACCTGGACGAAGCCATCGTCTCCCTCCGGAAAGCCGTGGAGGCCACCCCCGCCGGTCACCCGAACCTCGCCGTCATACTGACCGAACTCGGCGGCGGACTCTGGATCCGTTTCCAGCGGACCGGGATGTCGCCCGACTTGGACGAGGCGATCCGGACAGCTCGACGCGCGGTGGACGCCACGCCACCCGATCGCCCCGTGGCCGGCCTGCTGGGTTTCATCGTTGCAGCCCTGAAGATCCGGTTCGAGCGGACGGGCGCGATGGCCGATCTGGACGAGATGGCCCGGACAATGCGGCTGACGATCGCGGCCACGCCCACCGATCACCCCGAGCGAGCCCAAAGGATCAGCGCGCTGAGTCGCGCCCTGCGGCATCAGTTCACGTTGACGACGGCGCTGCCCGATCTGGACGAGGCGATCCAAGTCGGCCGACAGGCGGTGGCCGCGGCGGCCCCGTACCACCCCGAGCGTTCCAGCATTCTGTCCGATCTCGGGATCTCCTTACGGGTGAGGGCCGAGCGGACGGGCGGGCAGGCCGACCTGGAGGAAGCGATCCGAGTAGGTCGGCAGGCGGTAGCCGAAACATCGCCCGACCACCCCAAGCGTGCCGACCACATGACCGGCCTCTGCCGGGCTCTGGTGCACCGGTTCGCACGCGCGGGTCTACCGGACGATCTAGATGAGGCGATCGAAATCGGTCGACGAGCGGTAATGGTCACAGCCCCAGAGGATCCCGACCGTGCCGAAAGTATGTCCGTCCTCGGATCAGCGCTACGGCTCCGGTCCGAGCGAACAGGCTCGACAGCCGATCTGGACGAGGCCGTCGCCACCCTGCGGAAGGCCGCGAACGTGGACCTCGTCGACCGAACAGTCCGCCCGGTGTCGCTGTCCGATCTCGGTATCGCCCTTTTGAACCGTTTCGAAAGGACCGGGGCCCAGGCCGACCTGGACGAGGCGATTCAGGTCGGCCGACAGGCGGTGGAAACCGGCTTCGGCCGCTTCGACTTCGGCAACATCCTGTCCAGTCAGGGGGTCGCGGTACTGCGGCGGTTCGAGCGAAACGGCGAAATGAGCGATCTGAACGAGGCCGTCATCACCTTCCGGAAAGCCGTGGACGTCACGTCTCCCGATCATCCCGATCTGGCGAGCATACTGACCAATTCCGCCGTCACCCTGCTGAAGCGGTTCGAGCGGACCGGCGAACTGCCCGATCTGGACGAGGCGATCGAACTCGGCCGACAGGCGGTGACAGCCCTGCCGGTCGGCCACCCTGACCTGGCCAAAACACTGTCCAATCTCGTCACCTGCCTGGTGAGCCGGTTTCAGCGGACAGGCGAAATGGCCGACTTGGACGAGGCGATCCGGATCGGACGGGAGTCGGTCGATGCCACACCCACCGGCCATCCCGGCTCGGCCGCCACCGGGTCCAATCTCGCGATCTGCCTGGTGAGCCGATTTCACCGCACGGGGCAGACGCCGGACCTCGACGAGGCGATCGTCATTCTCAGGAGAGCCGCGGACGTTCTTGCCCCCGACCATCCCGATCTTGTCACGCTGCTGTCCAATCTAGGTGTCGCATTGTGGAAGCGGTTCGATCGAACCGGAGCCCCGGTCGACCTGGACGAGGCGATATACGCGAACCGACGAGCGGTGGCGACCATACCGGACGACCACCCCCTCCGAGCCCGCCATCTGTCCAATCTAGCCATTCCTTTGCGGATTCGATTCCAGCGAACCGGCGCGATGGCCGATCTGGACGAAGCGATCCGAATGGGTCGGCAATCGGTCGCGGCCACACCCGAAGACCATCCTGACCTTCCCGTCATGTCGACCGAACTCGCGGCCTTCCTGCTGAGCCGGTTCGAGCGGACGGGCATGATCGCCGACGCGGACGAAGCCATAGCCACGCTCCGGAAAGCCGTGGACATCACCCCGGTCGACCACCCCGCACGCGCCGGGATACTGGCCGACCTCGGAGTCGTGCTTTGGAAGCGCTCCGAACGTACGGAAACGGCGGATGACTTGGGCGAGGCGATCCGGATGGGCCGGCTGGCAGTCGCGGCCACGCCCACCGACCACCCCGAACGCGCCGACCGACTGTCGAATCTCGCCGTGCCCCTGACGATTCGGTATGAATCGACGGGCACGACACACGATCTGGACGACGCGATCCGTCTCGCCCGGCAGGCGGTCGCGGCCATCCCGACCGGGCACCCTGGCCACGCCGTCATGCAGATCAACCTCGCCGAAGCTTTGCGGGCCCGATATTCGCGGACAGGCACGGCGTCTGATCGGGAGGAGGCGACGACCGCCCTGCAGGAGGCTGCGGAACTGGCCACAGCGGCTCCGTCCCTGCGAATCCGGGCTGCTCGCGGCGCCGCCGAGCTCACCGCGACGGCGCAGCCGGGCCGGGCGGCGGAACTGCTGCGGCGGGCGGTCCGCTTGTTGCCCGAAGTCGCGCCACGCGAGTTGGCGCGGTCGGATCAACAACATGCTCTGGGCGAGTACGCCGGAATCGCCTCCGACGCGGCGGCACTGGCGCTGGACGATCCGTCCACACCGCCGGACCAGCGGCCCGTCCTGGCATTGCAGCTGCTGGAGGCGGGGCGGGCGGTGCTGTTGAGCCAAGCGTTGCAAGTGCGCGGCGACATAGCCGACCTCGCAGACCAGCATCCAGATCTGGCCGCCGATTTCGTCCGGCTTCGGAAACTTCTCGACCGAACTCCCGATGCCGCCGCCGCGTCGGACGCGGCAGCCGACCCCATAGCGGACCGGGCGCGCTCGGCGCGGGAGTTGAACGACGTGCTGGCGCGGATCCGGGCGCAGCGCGGATTCGAGTACTTCGCCCTGCCGCCGTCGGCGGCGGAACTCATCGCTCAGGCCGGCCGAGGCCCGGTGGTGGTGTTCAACATCAGCGGCCACCGCAGCGACGCGCTGCTGCTCACCGCCGGCGGAGCGACCTGTCTGCCGCTGCCCGGCCTGCCGCTCGAGACCGTGATCGACCAGGTTCTCGCCTTCCACGAAGCCTTGCGGGCCGCTGGTCACGGCCGCACCGGGCCGGAGCGGCAAACCGCCCAACGACAGCTCAGCCGGATCCTGGAATGGCTGTGGGACAACGCCGCAGGCCCGGTTCTGGACGCCTTGGGCTACCGCGAGCGGTTCCCTGCGGACCGGACCGGCCCGCGGGTGTGGTGGATACCCGGCGGTCTGCTGGGTCTACTGCCCATCCACGCCGCGGGCTATCACACCGCACCACCTGATCCCGCGGGCCGGGCGGTGCTGGACCGGGTTGTCTCCTCCTACACCCCCACCATCGCCGCCCTCCGCCATGCGCGGCGGCGCTCGCCGAGCGCCGAGCCGTCTGCACGCAGGCCCGCACTCATCGTCGCGATGCCTACCACCCCCGGCGTAGCGGGGCGCCTGCACCACGTGCCCGAGGAAGTCCGCACGGTCGCCGCCCACCTGTCGTCGTCGATCACGCTCACCGAGCCGGACTCCGGCATCCAGGTCGACCTCGCTGGAGCGGACTCCGCCACAACCCTTCCGACCAAGGCCAATGTCTTGAATCGCCTGGCCGACTGCGCCATCGCGCACTTCGCCTGCCACGGCACCACCGATCCGGCCGACCCATCCCGCAGCCACCTGCTGCTGCACGACCACGACGCGGACCCGCTCACCGTCGCCGAACTCGCCCCGGTCCACCTCGACCACGCGCGTCTGGCCTACCTCTCGGCCTGCGAAACCGCCCTCACCACCAACACCCGGCTCCTCGACGAAGCCATTCACCTTGCCTCGGCGTTCCAACTCGCCGGATACCCACACGTCATCGGCACACTGTGGCCCATCGACGACGAAATCGCCGTGCAGGTGGCCGACGCCTTCTACGCCGCTCTGGTCACCGACCCGGACGTGACCGATGCCGCATACGCGCTGCATCGCGCCATCCAGACTGTGCGCGACGCGCTTCCCGCCACCCCCTCGCTCTGGGCCGCCTACCTTCACGCCGGGGCATGAGAGCCGACCCCGATCGGCCCCGCATGCCCGCCTGCGTCGTCAGCACTTCGGCGTGAGCGGAGTGCACAGAGGCAGCAGGTTCATGCGGGCCGGGGTTTCCGTGACGGGCGGCGGCGGGGGAACCGCCTCGGTCGTGAGCTCAGGAGCTCGGGTCGGTTGCACAGCGCCGCCGGTGGGCGTCGAGCAGGAGGCGGCCAGTATCCATATCGTGCCGATGACCAGCACGATCAGCGCCACCGCGGCGATCTGTTGCGAGCGGTGGCCGCGTGACTTCGATTTCTCGGAGGTGCGACCGGGGATCCGCGCGGACAGGGCGGTTAGCTGCTCGCGAACCGGGACCCGTGGACGGCGCTCGAGCACAGCCGTCGGCGTGGGTCGGCGCAGCGGCTCGGGCGCGGGGGTGGGCGTTGACCACGATGTGGGCCGGCTCGGCGGAGGCGCCTGCACCGGACGTGGGCGCCGAGGCCGGTCGGCGGCGGGCTCGATCCACGACGACCAGTTGTCCGTGAAGGACGACGGTGCGGGCTTCGCCGCGAGTCGGCCTTCGAACCGAGGCGGCTCCGCGTGCTCGGCATCAGTTGTCGGGCCCGACGGCGCGGGATGTGATTCGGGCTCCGGCGCGAGGTATTCCGGCGCGAAGGGATCCGCCTGGGCGGGTTGCGCCTGCGCAGCTACGGCGACAAGTGCCTGCGGGGAATGCGACTCCGACGCGGACGCCTTCTGGCTGCCGCCTGGCACATCCGTGTACTCGAGCGACTGCCGGGCCGTCGACGACGCCCCTTGGGCTCGCTGTGCGCTTTCGGCACTGGGCCGCGTCGACGGCTCGAACGCCGAGCCCTCGCGCTCGTCGACATCCTTGGCGGGGCGCGCCTGCGCGGCCGCGGTTCCCGAGGCGGCGGTCTGCTCCAGCGCAGGCATCGCGGACTGCGACGCGGGCGACTGAACTACCTGCGGGACCTGCTGATAACCCTCATCTGCCTCGTCACCGTTTTCGATGGTTCGGGTCGAGCCGGATTCGCTGAGTCGCGCAGCATCCGGATCGAGGTCGTGCGGCTCGGACACGGCGTCGACCGGTGACGCGTCCGAACCAGCCGACACGTCGTCGGTGTCCGTATCCTCGCTGGACGTCCTACCCTCGAGCTCGGGAGCCTTCCGCGTGACGCTCTCCAACGCCGCCAGCGTCCCGGCCCGTAACTTCCGCTCCGCCGGAAAACCATCCACCACCAGGTCGTCGACGGTGATCTGGTCGCCGAGGTTCAAGTCCGTCAGGAGGGCGTGGGTGCGTTCGGCGGTCCAGATGAGCTTGCGGCTCGCGGTGCGGTGGAACCACGCGCGCAGGTCGGCCTGCCCGGCTCCGAGCACCACCGCGCATCCGCGCCTGCGCGACTCGATGTTGAGCGTGAGGTTCGAATCCTCGGGCGGCACCACGACGATCAGTCCGTCGACGAAGGCCTCGGCATTGTGCTTGCGCACCAGCGTCTTCAAGTTGAAGACGTTGTTCGTCACCTGATCGAACGGGCTGCTGTCGTGGTCGCGCACGTGGAACGGGTCGCCCGCGTAGCCGGACAGCCGCCAGCGGCCGTTGGCCTGTACCGACAGGACACCGCTCGTCGCCTCCGGGACGGTGCCCTTGACCTCGACGACGACCGCCGCCCTGGGGGTGATCACCACCAGATCGGCTTCCTGCGTTTCGTCCTTGCGCTCGCGGTCGGGTAGGTAACACCCCGAGATCGCGAGTCCCACAATGACGTACTGGCCGGTCCAGCTCCGCATCCAGTCGAGCACGCGCTGTTCGGATCGCGGCGCCGTCGTTCGTTCATTGATGACCAACATCGGCGGCCTCCATCGCCGTCCACACCATCGACCACACAACGGTATGCGCCTGGATTTCCGCCACAAAATCGAAAGGCACTGGAGCAGCAGGATATTGGCAGCAGAAGGGCGTACGAAGGACGGCGTGTGGGCAGCGCCACACTCGGGTGCGTCAGACTCCGACCGCTTCTTCGATCTCTTCCTCGGCCGCATGTTCCGTGACGCGGACCGTCTCGGTGCGCGCGGCCGTGCGCAGCCTGCGCTCGTAGCCGCCCGCCACCAGGACCAGTCCCGCACCGGCCGCCAGCCACAGCACCAAGCTCAACACCCGGTTGCCGAATCCCGCACCGCCGTCGAAGTACAACAGGGTGCGCGCGCCCTCGACGAAACCCGCTCCGTTCCAGAACGAATGCAGCGCGCCGAAGAAATCGTTCTGCAGCCACGGCCCGTACACGCCGCCCGATGTCGTGAAGTTGAGCATCACGAACAGCACCATCATCGTCAGCGTGGTCCAGCGCCGTAAGAAGGTGTGCAGCCCGATGCCCACGGCGAGAATCCCAGCCGAATACAGCCACGACATCGCCCAGACGGCGGCGTAGTCGTGGTCGACCACATGGAATACCGGCCCCGCGACGCCGAGTCCGATGACGCTCACCGCCAGCGACGTGACCAGGCCCAGCAGTGCGCGAACGCCCATGCTCAGTCCCGCCCCGGCCGCGCCGATCGCCGCGACGCTGCCGTAGGAGCCGATGCTCAATGCCACCAGCAGGAAGAACAGGCCCTGCGCGGTCGGATCGCCGGTGCTCGGCGGAGCGATATCGGTGACCTCGACCGGCGCGCCCTGCTGGGCGGCGATCCGGTCGAAGACGGCCTCGGCCGCCATTGCCGTGGTGTCGGAGCCAGCCTTGGCGACCAGCGCTTCGTGCGATTCCGGCACGTAGGCGCCGGCCAGTGTCCGCTCCCGCAACTGCCGCACCGCCTCCTCGCGACCTGGCAGGGTGACAACCTCCAGCGCGTCTCCGGCCCGGTCCTTCAGCGTCTGAGCCAGCACCTTGACCTGCGGTGCGTCACCCACGATCGCCACCTTCAGGTGGTTCGGCTCGGGCTGGTGGAACGCGCCCAGATATGCCAGTGCCATGCCGAGGCACATCAGCAGTGGGGTGAGCAGATGCGCGGCGACATGCCGTAGCTGGTGCATGAGACGACTCCCCAAAAGGTTGGTAAATACAACTATCTTCGTTGTACTATACAACCATGCGGCAATCTCCGGCATTCCCCACTCGCTCGACCGCGATCCACACCATTCAGCGCGAGCTCACCGCATTCGCCCGCCGAGCCCGTGGCCGAGCCGCCGAACTGCATCCGGAACTGCCGCTGGTCGCGTCGAGCATCCTGGACCTGGTCATCGAACGCGACGGCTGCCTGGCCACCGAACTGGCCGAACACTTCCTGCTGGACAAATCCACGGTGAGCAGGCAGGTGGCGGCGCTGGAACGGCTCGGGTATCTCACCCGGGAGGTCGATCCCGCCAATCGCCGCAACCACATCCTGCGCGCCACCCCCGCCGGGCAGCGGATCGCACGGGAGGCCGAGCAGCGCCGCCGGGAGGCGTTCGCCGAACGGTTCCGCGACTGGGACGACGAGGACCTCGCCGAACTCGCCGGGTACCTGGTCCGCTACAACGCGGCGGACGGCTGATCGGCGCACGGCCGGCGCGGCGGACGCGAGCGAGCCCCGCTCAACCTCGCAGCGCCGCGGCCAGATCCGGGTCCACCGAGAACGCTATGCCGATCAGCGATTCGACCAGCAGGTCGATCAGCTCCGTACGCGAGATCGGCTCGGAACGCAGCCAGGTGAGCGTGGACTCCTCGACGAACGCGATCCAGCCGCGCATCGCGAGCATGAGCCGAGGGTGATCGGCTTCGGCGACCGGAACCGGCGTTTCCGCGAGGATGATCCCGATGATCGCGTCGCGGGTCTGGTCGACCAGCGGGGCCAGGTCGGGGCTGACGCTGGTGGGGCCGCGCAGGAGCGCCAGATAGGAGGTCCGGTTCTCCGTGACGTACTCGATGTAGCGCTCGATCGAGTCGCGCAGCATCTCGAACAGGCCCAGCGAGCGGTCCGGGGCGACGCGCTCGAGCAGTTCGGCGTTGGCGTGGTGCACGATCGCGAGCTGGAAGTCCTGCTTGGTCGGGAAGTAATGGAACAGCAGGCCGCGGGAGATGCCCGCCTCGGCGGCGATCTCGCTGACGGAGATGTCCTCGATGGAACGCTCGCCGAGCATCTTCGCACCCAGAGTGATCAGCTGCTCGCGGCGCTCGTCGGGACTCAGCCGCGTGCGCTTGGGGGCGTCTCTCTGGGTTCTCGTCACGCGCACAATCCTACTGAACGCCAGTCAATACACTGTTGACTCGCGCTCAATAGGACCGTAGGCTCCATTACATGAGTCGCAAGGTTACAGACAAAGCTGTCGCCGGCCGACCCGCGCGCCACGCCAAGACGATCATCATCGGCAGCGGGTTCGCGGGCCTGGGTCTGGCCGTCCGGCTGACCCAGCAGGGTCGCAACGACTTTCTCGTGCTGGAGCGCGGCAGCGACGTCGGCGGCACCTGGCGGGACAACACCTACCCCGGCGCGGCCTGCGACGTGCCTTCGCACCTGTACTCGTACTCGTTCGCGCTGAACCCGAACTGGTCGCGGTCGTTCTCCCGGCAGGGCGAGATCCAGCAGTACATCCAGGACGTGTCGAAGCGCTACGACGTGCGCGACAAGCACATCTTCGACTGCGACGTGACCAGCGCCCGCTGGAACGACGAGACCGCGCTGTGGGAGATCGAGTCGACCAAAGGCAGCTTCACCGCGAACACGGTGGTCTCCGCGGTCGGCGCGCTGTGCGAGCCCGCCCTGCCGGACATCAAAGGCATCGGCGAGTTCGAAGGCGAGATCTTCCACTCCGCCCGCTGGAACCACGACGCCGACCTCACCGGCAAGCGGGTCGCCATCATCGGCACCGGCGCCTCGGCGATCCAGATCGTGCCTGCCATCGCCCCGAAGGTCGGCCATCTGGACGTATACCAGCGCACGGCGCCGTGGCTGCTGCCGCGCTTGGACCGCCCGTACACGAAGGCCGAGCGACTGGCCTTCAAACACGTGCCGGGTCTGCAGCGACTATCCCGCGCGGCCATCTACGCCGCGCGCGAGACCCAGGTGGTCGGCCTGGCCAAGGTGCCCGCCCTGATGCAGTTGTTCGAGGCGATCGCGAAGGCCAAACTCCGCTACGAGATCCGCGATCCGCAGTTGCGCGCCAAGGTCACGCCGAATTTCCGGATCGGCTGCAAGCGCATGCTGATCTCCAACGACTACTACCCCGCGCTGTCGCGCCCCAACGTCGACGTGGTCACCGACGGCATCGCCGAGGTGCGCGCGAACTCGATCGTCACCGAGGACGGCACCGAGCGCGAGATCGACGCGTTGATCGTGGCGACCGGCTTCCACGTCACCGACTCCCCCACTTACAACACCATCGCGGGCCGCAACGGTCGCACTTTGGCGGAGGTATTCGACGAGATCGGCCAGCAGGGCTACAAGGGCTCGGCGATCGCCAATTACCCCAATTTGTTCTTCCTGCTCGGCCCGAACGTCGGCCTCGGGCACACCTCGATGGTGTACATGATCGAATCTCAGATCAATTACATCGCCGACGCACTGGCTACCATCGACCGCCTCGACCTGCGTACCGTGGAGGTGCGCCGCGACGTGCAGGATGCCTACAACGCCGACCTGCAGGCGAAGCTGGCGGGCAGCGTCTGGCTGACCGGCGGGTGCTCGAGCTGGTACCTGGACAAGCACGGCAACAACACCACGCTGTGGCCGGACTTCACTTTCGAATTCCGTAGGCTGACCAAGACATTCGACGTGGCGGCGTACGACATCTCCATTTCCCGGGCCGACTTGAAAGCAGTGGCATCGTGAGCAGTGACGCTTACTTCGAGAACAAGGTATGTGTGATCACCGGAGCGGGTTCCGGGATCGGCCGTGCGCTGGCGGTGAATCTGGCCCGGCGCGGCGCCAAACTGGCACTGTCGGACATCGACGTCGACGGTTTGAACGAGACCGTACGCCGCTGCGAACAGCTCGGCGCCGAGGTCAAGTCCGACCGGCTGAACGTGGTCGAACGCGAAGCGGTGATCCTCTACGCCGACGCGGTGAAAGCGCACTTCGGCACGGTGCACCAGATCTACAACAACGCGGGCATCGCCCACCACGGCGAGGTCATCCGCTCGGAGTACAAGGACTTCGAACGCGTGATGGACGTCGATTTCTGGGGCGTCGTCAACGGCACCAAGGCGTTCCTGCCGATGGTCATCGAGTCCGGCGACGGCCACGTCGTCAATGTGTCCAGCCTCTTCGGCCTGATCGCAATTCCCGGGCAGAGCGCCTACAACGCGGCGAAGTTCGCGGTGCGCGGCTTCACCGAGTCGCTCCGCCAGGAGATGCTGGTCGCGCGGCACCCGGTCAAGGTCACCTGCGTGCACCCCGGCGGCATCAAGACCGCGGTCGCGCGCAACGCCACCTACGCCGAGGGCATCGACGCCAAGTCGGCCGCGACGATGTTCGACCGGAAGCTGGCCATCCACACCCCGGAGATGGCGGCGCAGACCATCGTCGAGGGCGTGCGCAAGGGGCACGGCCGCGTGCTGATCGGCTGGGAGGCCAAACTGCTGGATCTGTTCGTCCGGGTCACCGCGTCGGGCTACCAGCGGATCGCGGCCAACGTCGAACGCCGCTTCCTGCCCTGACCCGGATTCGAGGAACGACGAATGCGGGACATCGACCTGCCACTGCCCCTCGCGCGGGCGATACTGAATCCGATCTTCCGGGTCACGCTGAACAAGCGATTGCCGTTCACGGTGCAGCGCAGGCTGCTCGACGTGACTTCGCGGGCGCAGTTGCTGCCCGCGGGCGCTGTCGTGCGGCCCGTGCGCCTGGGCGGCAGGCCCGCCGAGCGGATCGATTTCGCGGACAGCTCCGAGCACGGTGCCGTGCTCTATCTCCACGGAGGCGGATACGCGGTCGGCTCGGTCGCGACACATCGCTCGCTGGCGGCCCGGCTGGCACGAGACATCGGTTGCGCGGTCTACGTGCTGGACTACCGGCTCGCGCCGGAGCAGCCCTTCCCCGCGGCACTGGACGACGCCGAGGCGGCGTTCCTGGAGCTGGTGGCGACCTCGGGACTGCGGCCGGACCAGATCGCCGTCTCCGGTGACTCCGCGGGCGGCGGTCTGTCGCTCGCGCTGGCTCAGCGACTGATCGCCCGGCACGGGCAGACCCCGGCCGCGCTCGGTCTGATCGCGCCGTGGGCGGACCCGAACGAGATCCCGGAGCGCGAACGCGATCTGGTTATCAACAGGCCCTGGTCACGCGCCTGCGTCGCCGCTTACCTGGGCGACAGCGATTCCGCCGACCCGGCTTACGCACCCCTGACCGGCGAACTGCGCGGCCTGCCGCCGACCTACGTGCAGGTGGACGTCAGCGAACTGCTGCACCGGCAGTGCGTCGCGCTGGTCGCCGCGCTGCGCGAGGCGGGGGTACACGTGCGCTTCACCGAGAGCAAGGGCTTGTGGCACGTCGCTCAATTGCAGGCCGCGCTGGCGGCGCCCGCAGCGGCCGCGCTGTGCGAACTCGCCGAGTTCCTGCGCGAAGCGATTCAACCGGCGGACCTGCGCGAACTAGGATGAAATTCGAGCGGGTCCCCAGCCTGCGGTGATGTACGGAGGCGATTGGCGGTGGTCGACCTCACGGGCCCGGCGCAGGTGTCGTAGATTACTGGCGAGTAAACCCACGTGGAAGGGCACTGATGCGAGAGTTCGAAGTCCCGGCTTCTTACACCATTCCGGATGACGCGAACAATTCCGACAACGTCTTCCGCCACGCCGAGCAGTCGCCGAATACGGTGCTGTTCAACGTGCCTAACGGCAGTGGCGGCTGGCGGGACGTCACCGCCGCCGAGTTCGCGAAAACCGTTACCGGGGTGGCGAAAGGCCTGATCGCTTCGGGTCTCGAACTCGGCGATCGCGTCGCCATCATGGCCCCCACCCGCTACGAGTGGGCCGTCCTCGACTTCGCCATCTGGGCCGCGGGCGGCTGCACCGTCGCGATCTACGACAGCTCCGCCGCCGAGCAGGCCAAGTGGATCCTGCAGGACTCGGCCACCAAGCTGCTGGTCGTGGACAGCGACAAGCACCGGAAGGTGATCGACGAGATCGAAACCGGGGCGCTGCCCGAGCTGCGGGAGATCCTGCAGATCGACAAGGGCGCGGTGGACGAGCTGCTCGGCCGCGGCGCCGACCTGGACGACCAGGCCGTGCACGAGCGCCGCGCACAGGTCGGCGCGCAGTCGCCCGCCACCCTGATCTACACCTCGGGCACCACGGGCCGCCCGAAGGGCGTCATGCTGACCCACGCGAACCTGTACGCGGAGTCCAAGTCCGACCGGATCGCGCTGAACAAGTACGTCACCGAGGGCAAGAAGACCCTCATGTTCCTGCCGCTGGCGCACGTCTTCGCCCGCGCCGTGGCGCTGGCCGCGTTCGACGCGAAGGTGGTCGTCGCGCACACCGCCGACTGGTCCACCCTGGTCGAGCAGTTCGGCAGCTACCAGCCGCACTTCATCCTCTCGGTGCCCCGGGTGTTCGAGAAGGTGTTCAACAGCGCCAAGCAGAAGGCGCACGACGGCGGCAAGGGCAAGATCTTCGACGCCGCCGCCGATACCGCGATCGCATGGAGCGAGGCGCTCGACAACGGCGGACCGGGCCTGGCGCTGAAGCTGAAGCACGCGCTGTTCGACAGGCTGGTGTACGCCAAGCTGCGCGCCGCGCTCGGCGGCCAGTGCGAGGCCGCCGTTTCCGGCGGCGGGCCGCTCGGCGCGCGACTGGGCCACTTCTTCCGCGGCGTCGGCGTGACCATCTACGAGGGCTACGGCCTCACCGAGACCACCGCGGCCATCGCGGTCAACACCCCGGAGCACATCCGGGTCGGCTCGGTCGGGCGGCCGATCGAGGGCCACGCCGCCAAGATCGCCGAGGACGGCGAGCTGCTGCTGCGCGGCTCGGTCGTGTTCAGCGGCTACTGGGGCAACGCGGAGGCCACCGACGACGCGTTCGAGGACGGCTGGTTCAAGACCGGTGACCTCGGCGCCATCGACGGGGACGGCTTCATCACCATCACCGGCCGCAAGAAGGAGATCATCGTCACCGCCGGTGGCAAGAACGTCTCCCCCGCGCTGCTGGAGGACTCGCTGCGGGCGCACCCGCTGATCAGCCAGGTGATGGTGGTCGGTGACGGCCAGCCCTTCATCGGCGCGCTGATCACGCTGGACCCGGAGTCGCTGCCCGGCTGGAAGGAACGCAACAGCCTGCCCGCCGACACCCCCATCGAGAAGCTGATCGAGAACCCGGACCTGCTCGCCGAGGTGAACGCGGCGGTGGCCGAGACGAACAAGAAGGTGTCGAAAGCCGAGCAGATCAAGAAGATCCGCCTGCTGACCATCGACTGGACCCAGGAAACCGGCGAACTCACCCCGAAGATGTCGCTCAAGCGCGCCGTCGTGATGAAGCAGCACGCCGACGACGTGGCGAACATCTACAACTGAACCGATCGCGGAAAGGCGCTGTCCGTTCGCGGGCAGCGCCTTTCGCGTGTCCGGGTCCGTCCGCGACGATCCGTGCGCTGTCGCGGATGCCGGACCGAGCCGGTCGACCGGCAGTAGTCTCGATGCCATGGCCGATCTGCGACTGCGTGTGGTGGCCGGGATCGTCTCGGCGGGCCTCACGCTGGGTGTCGCCGAATTGCTCGCGGCCTTCCTCGGCCCCGACAGCGCGCCGCTGCACCTTCTCGGTTCGGCCGTGGTCGACCACACGCCCGACGGTGTGCGGGAATGGGCCATCACCACCTTCGGCACCAACGACAAGGCCGCGCTGTACCTGATCATGAGCGTGATCGCCGTCCTGGTCGCCGGCGTGGCCGGAGCGATCGAGCGGACCACCCGTGCCGCCGGGTCGTGGTTGTTCGTCGTGTTCGGAGTGATCACCGCTTGGGTGGCGGTAGCGCGCACCGGTCTCACCGCCGCGTTGCCGACCGTCGTCGGCGTCGCCGTCGGCATCTACTCGCTGCGAGCGCTGACCCGTCGCATCGACGCGGTGGTCGACAAGTCGCCCGGTGCGAGGCACGCGGAAACGCCATCGTCGGCCGCCCCTGATCGAACCGTGGCCGAAGGTTCGGCTTCCGCCGACCGAGATCACTCAGAGCACGCCGATGTCGCCGACGGGCAGAACCGGGCGATCACCGACGTGGACTCCGGCGCGGACTCGCGTCCGGACTCGTCGGTGCACCGGCCAGGCACCGAACGCCCTGGTGCGGGCGAGAACCTCGCCGCCGCGGACGAACCGGGACGGGTCGAGGCCAGACCGGCGGGTGAGGTCTCGCCCGCATCGGCCGCCGGCGCTTCGGAGCTCAGCTCGGCGGCTCCGGAGCGCAGGCAAGTCTTGCGGGGACTACTGGTGGCCGGTGGGCTGGCCGCGGTGACCGGAATCGGCGGACGGGTGCTCGGCGCCCGCCGCAGCGACGTTTCCGGCGAGCGAGCCGCCGTGCAGTTGCCGGAGCCGTCGGCACCCGCCGAGCCGGTCGCGCCCGGCGTGGACCTTCGTGTCCCTGGACTGACGCCGTACCTGACCGCGAACGACGATTTCTACCGGATCGACACCGCGCTGATCGTGCCGCAAGTGTCCAAGGACGGCTGGTCGCTGCGGATCCACGGCATGGTCGACCGCGAGATCCGGCTCACCTGGGCGGATCTGGCGCTTCGCCCGGTGGAGGAACACCTGGTCACGCTGGCCTGCGTGTCCAATCCGGTGGGCGGCGACCTGATCGGCAACGCGCGCTGGCTCGGTTACCGCGTGGATCAGCTGCTCGCCGAGGCGGGACCGCACCCCGACGCGGACATGGTCCTCTCGCACAGCGCCGACGGCTGGACCGCGGGCACGCCGCTGGCGGTGCTCACCGACGGACGCGACGCGCTGCTCGCGGTCGGCATGAACGGCGAACCGCTGCCGGTGCGGCACGGGTATCCAGCCCGGCTGGTCGTGCCCGGTCTCTACGGCTACGTCTCGGCCACCAAATGGGTGACCGAACTGGAAGTCACCCGCTTCGACCGCGCCACCGCGTACTGGACCCGCCGCGGCTGGTCGGCACTCGGCCCGATCAAGACCGGCATCCGCATCGACACTCCCCGTGCTCGCGGCCGCCTCCAGCCGGGCCGCATCCCCATCGCCGGAGTCGCGTGGGCACAACATCGCGGCATCCGCGCCGTGGAAGTGCAAGTCGACAACGGCCCCTGGCAGCAGGCCCGCCTCTCCGAAGAGCAGTCCATCGACACCTGGCGCCAGTGGGTATTCGACTGGGACGCCACCTCCGGCCCGCACACCCTCCGCGCCCGCGCCACCGACGGCGCCGGCGAAACCCAAACAGCCGAACGCCGCGACGTCATCCCCGACGGCGCCACCGGCCTTCCCTCGGTCACAGTCAGCGTGGGTTGACGCGCACCGCGGATGGTCGCGTAATGGCAGGCAGTGAACTCGTGTCGACGGGATAGGATCGGGCGAGTCCGGTAGTCGTCGGCCGTTCGAGGAGGGGGCCATGTCCGAGATTTTGGATTGGGCGCGAGAAGAGAACTTGCAGCCGGCGCCGATCACGTTGGAGATCTGGAAAAAGCTTCCCGAAGATTTCTGCCGCTTGGTGGAGGTGGTGAACGGGGAGGCCGTTCGGGCGGAGTCGCCTACCAGGCCGCATCAGAAGTCCGCCCGCAGAATAGCGGACTTTGTCGAGACCGCTGCCGAAGCTCACGTTGGTCGATACCGTAGCGGCTGCTTGGACGTCGATATGGATTTCGATGTGCTGCTGTGGGAGCTGCCGCGGGTGACGATTCGGCGGCCCGACATCGCACTGTTCGAATGCGCCCCGCCCGAACTTCGGCCGTTGCCCGCTTCCATGGTCAAACTGGTGGTAGAAGTCGTCTCACCGGGCACCGAGCGTGTAGACACGGCCGACAAGCTCGCGGAGTATGCGTTGGCCGGGATCCCGTGGTACTGGATCGTCTGGGTTTCCGGCAATTGCGTCGATTCGATCGAGGTCTATGTACTCGACCATGTACTGGGCCAGTACCGACTACATGTGAAGCTGCCGCCGACCGATTCCCAGACCGTGATCGATGTGCCGATCGAGATCACCATCGACTGGACCAAGCTCGGCGTGCTGGCGCGCTGACGAACATGCCCCGCAGAAGGACTTCTTCTGCGGGGCATGGGATTTCGGCGGTCAGCTCGCTACGGCGTCGGCCTCGACCCGTTCTTTCTCGAGCCGCGGCGGGGCCGACTCGCCGTGGCGGATGAACAGTACCGAGGCGGCGACGCCGATCAGCAGGACAGCCGCGGGGAGCAGCGCGGACTGGCCGAGCGCGGTGCTGAAGGCATCCTTGACGAACTCCGGGAGCGGGCCCCGACCCGCGCCTCCTTCGGCGACCGGGCCGCCGCCCAGGCCGTTCGCCGTCATCCTGGCAGCCACCAGCGCGCTGATCGCCGCGCTGCCGAGCACCGAGCCCACCTGGCGGGTGGTGTTGTAGACACCGGCGCCCGCGCCGGCCAGCTGGACCGGCAAATTGTGGGTGGCGGTGGACGCCAGCGGAGCCCAGATGCAGGCGTTGGCGAAACCGGCCAGCGCCGCTGCCACCAGGAACCAGACCAGCGACGAGTCCGGCTTCATCAGCGCCGCGAAGCAGAACACCGACAGCGCGAACAAGCCGAAGCCGACGGTGGGCACGATCCGCGGGTGCAGCTTGTCGGCGAACTTGCCGACCAGCGGGGCGGAGAAACCGGTCACGATCGCCATGGGCGCGAAGACCAGCGCGGACTTGGTCGGCGACAGCTCCCGCACGGCCTGCAGGTAGAAGTACGTCGGCACCATCAGGGAGGTCACCGCCGCACCCATCGCGGCGATCGCGGCATTGGACAGCGCGAAGTTGCGATCGCGGAACAGGCTCAGCGGCAGCAACGGCTCGCCCTTGTTCCTGGCCTGGTTGACCAGGAACACCGCGAGCACCACCAAGCCAGCGCCGATCAGCAGCCAGATGCGCAACGACCAGTCGTAGGTGTTGCCCTCCTGGATGCCGAACACCAGCAGGAACATGCCGACGCCGCTGAGCAGCACACCGGGGATGTCGAACTTGTGCTCGTGCGTCGGCAGCGCGGGCACCAGCCAGACGGCCAACGCGAAGGCGACGACGCCGACCGGGACGTTCACGATGAAGATCCACTCCCAGCCGAGACCGTCCACCAGCACACCGCCGAGGATCGGGCCCACCAGCGTCGCCAGGCCCGCGACGCCACCCCACAGGCCCATGGCGGCGCCGCGCCGGTCCGGCGGGAAGGTCCTGGTGATCACGGCCATGGTCTGCGGCGTCATCAGCGCGGCGCCGATGCCCTGGGCGGCGCGTGCCGCGATCAGCATGCCGATGGTGCCGGACAGACCGCACCACAGCGACGCGGCGGTGAACACCGCCAAGCCGATGAGATAGATGTTCTTGGGGCCGAATCGATCACCCAGCCGTCCGGTGACCAGCAGCGGCACCGCGTAGGTGAGCAAGTAGGCGCTGGTCACCCAGATCACCTGGGAGATGTCGGCGTGCAAGCTGGTCATGATCGCGGGATTGGCGACCGCCACGATCGTCATGTCCAGCAGGATCATGAAGAAGCCGACGACCAGCGCGACCAGCGCCAGCCACGGATTGCGTTGTGTGGACATCTGTTTCGTTTCCTAACTCGGATGATCCGAAAATCTCGGGTCGGCGGTCGCCACAGCGCCGGGCGGCACCGGCAGCGACACCGGGGTGTCGGCGGCCGGTTCGGCCGCGGAGCGTTCGCCGGTCACGGGGTCGAAGTCCTCCCACTCGAGTGCGCCGCCAGCCAATTCGGCGGTGAACTCCTTGACCCAGGTGAGTTCGGCGGCGAGGATCGCCCGCAGATACGGCAGGGAGATCCAGTAGCGGCGGGGAACGACGTGCTCCTCGGCCCAGGCGCTCAGCATGTCGGCATCGGCCAGTTCGGTCTCCAGCACGCCGATTCGTTCGCGCAGCAGGGTGAGCGCCTCCGTCTTCGGCAGATTGTGCAACTCGCCCAGCGCCACCGGGAAGATCGGATACTCCGGAACGGGTCGCCGCACGATCTCGGCGATCCGGTTGCGCAACGCCTCCCTGCCGCGCCCGGTGATCCGGTAGGTGGTGCGTTCGGGCCGGTTGCCCGCCCGGTCGACGCCCTCGGCGTGCACCAATTCTTGGTCGGCCAGGCGGGACACGGTGTGGTACAGCGAGCCCGGCCGCACCTTGACCAGCTTGTCCTCCCGCCGCGCGATCAGCGTCTGGAACATCTCGTACGGATGCATGGGCCGCTCCTCCAGCAGTGCGAGCACGGCGATGGCCAACGGCGTCACCGACGGATGCGCCTGCCCTTGCCCCATGCTTGTTCACCTCCGTCACTCGGTCGTCTCGGCCTTCGGCCGCCGACGCTGCGAGCCTGCCGCCGCCCGGCACGCTATCGCCCGGTCCCGACATGCTCCACGCTAAATATTCCACGTGGAATATACGGCGCGGAACAGCCTGCGAACAAGACGCTGCGACCCGTGATGACCCCCACAATTCACAGCCTCGCGTATCGCGTTCCCGATGTCCCGGCTCGTACACGACGAGAGGCCATCGAGATGTCAGTTCTCGATGGCCTCTCGATTTCGGCTCCCGCCGAAGGCCGACAACGTCGGCGACCCTCTCCAGCGCCATTGCTGTGCGGGATGGTGTAGTGGCTGCTCAGCCAGCCTATGCCGCGACTCACAACCGGCGGCAGTGTCGGATGCGACATCTATCGCTCGATTCCCGACAGGAAAAACGCGAGCTGACGACTCAGCGGCGTCGACCGACTGTGGCAAGCGCCGTGCGGGTCACGCCTACAACGAGTGCTTGTCCAGCCAGGCGCGCGCGACATCACTCGGTGCGGCACCGTCGTCCCGGACATTCCGGATCATGGCCGCCAGCTCGTCGGTCGTCAGTTCGCCCGCGACGTAGTCGAGTTTCTTGATCTGCCGCCGGTCGAGCAGTCCTTTGCGGAACAGCGGCAGCACGTTCTCGGCTCGCACGGCGTACTCGTCATCGGACAGCACGGCCAATCCGTCGGTCGCACCGGGCGTCAGTTCGGCGGGACCGCCGAGCAGGCCGACCTGAACCCGGCCTTCCAGCAGCGCTTTCCGCAGTGCGGCGGGATCCGGGAAGGCCACGGTGGCGGCGAAGTCGCACCCGGCGACGCGATCGCTCCCGGCCTGCGGCAGCAGGCCGGGCGTGGCCGCTACGCCGACGGTCAGTCCACCGCAGCGGGGCGCGAGATCACGCACCGAACGCACTCGGTCCTGCGCCGCCGCCTGTGCGGTGAGCAGCACCCGCGGCCGCAGATCGGTGCCGTCGGCGCGATCGGAGACGACCAGCCCCTCGGGCAATGCGGCGCTCACCGCATCTTTCACCTGCTCAGGCAGCCGCGCCGTCGTGTGTTCGTCGAGATGGGCCAGCAGCGCGCCGGTGTGCTCGCCGACCACTTGGACCCGGTCCGCATCGAGCGCGGCGAGGTAGTCCGCGCGGCTGCCCAGTCGCGGGTCCACCGCGGTCCGCACACCGGCGCGCGCGAGCGCGCCCGCATAGATTTCGGCGAGCACGGAGGACTCGATCGAATCACCCGCGCCGACCGTGATCGACGGCTGCGGCTCGTCGTTCCCGCAGGACACGACCAGCGCGACGGAAGCGACGACCAGCAACCGAGCCAGCACCCGCTGTGACGCGGCCAACACCATCCGGCGACACCAACTCTCCGACGACTCGACACGGCCAACAGAAAAACCCGGAAGCGGGCAGTATGGACACCCAGAATGTACCGGCGGCCGCTCGGTGCCGAGACCGCGCCCGCCGTCATGTCGGAAGGACTCTCGTGAAATCCACCCGCACCCCCGGTGCCGCCACGCACCGGCACCCCGCCGCGCGCGTCGCACTGCGCGGCGCCCGTATCCTCGCCGCCGCGACCGCCCTCGCCGTCGCGATGGCCCTGTCGGCTTGTGGCGATTCCGATCCACTCGCCACCGGCGGCAGCTGTTCGGGAGACGGATTGACCGTCGGTTCGGCGAACTTCCCCGAGTCCGAGACCATCGCCGAGGTGTACGCGGAAGTGTTGCGCGCCAATGGCTTCAGCGTGGATACCAAGCTGGGCATCGGCAGCCGGGAAGCTTACCTTCCCGCCCTGCGGAAGTGCGCCATTTCGGTGATCCCCGAGTACACCGGCAATCTGCTGCAGTACCTGGACAAGAACGCCACCGCCACCAGCGCGGCCGACGTGAACAGCGCGCTCGGCAAGGCGCTCGGTTCCGATCTCGCGATCGGCACGCCCGCGCCCGGCGAGGACTCGGACGCCGTCGTCGTCACCCGCGCCACCGCCCAGCGCTGGAACCTGAGCACGATCGCCGACCTGGCCGCGCACTCGGCCGAGGTGAAATTCGGCGCGCCCGCCGAATTCCAGGAGCGTGCGGGCGGTCTGCCCGGCCTGAAGAAGAACTACAACCTGGATGTCGCGGCGGGCAATTTCGTGCCGATCGCCGACGGGGGCGGTCCCGCGACGGTTCGCGCGCTGGTCGAGGGCCAGGTGACCGCGGCCGATATCTTCACCACCTCGCCCGCCATCCCGCAGAACGACCTCGTGGTGCTGAACGACCCGAAGCACAACTTCCCCCCGCAGAACGTGGTGCCGCTGCTCAACGCGAGCAAGAAGTCGGACAAGGCGCTCGCGGCGCTGAACGCGGTATCCGCGCAGCTGACCACCGCCGAACTGATCAAGCTCAACGAGGCGGTCTCCGGCACCGGCAAGACCGAGCCCAAGGCCGCCGCCGCGGCCTGGGTCGCCGCCAAGGGGCTGAACAAGCCGGTCGGCTAGGGAGGGAGATTCGGTGTCCGATATCGAATTCTCCGGTATCAGCAAGACCTATCCGGACGGCACGCACGCCGTCACCGACCTGGATCTGCGCATCGAGTCCGGGTCGTTCACCGTGTTCGTCGGGCCTTCCGGCTGCGGTAAGACGACCTCGATGCGAATGATCAACCGCATGATCGTGCCCAGCTCGGGGACGATCACCATTGCCGGGCAGGATGTCTCGACCGTCGATCCGGTCCGGCTGCGCCTCGGGATCGGGTACGTCATCCAGAGCGGCGGACTGCTGCCGCACCGGACGGTCGTCGACAATGTCGCGACCGTTCCGGTCCTGCGCGGCGACTCGCGCCGGGCCGCCCGTGCCGCGGCGCTCGAGGTACTCGACCGGGTCGGCTTGGATCGCTCGCTGGCGCAGCGGTATCCGGCGCAACTGTCGGGTGGTCAGCAGCAGCGCGTTGGCGTGGCCCGCGCGCTGGCCGCCGACCCGCCGGTCCTGCTGATGGACGAGCCGTTCAGCGCCGTCGACCCGGTGGTGCGCGCCGAATTGCAGGTCGAAATGCAAAGGTTGCAGGCGGAATTGCACAAGACCATCGTGTTCGTCACACACGACATCGATGAGGCGATCACGCTCGGCGATCGCGTGGCGGTGTTCGGACGCGGCGGAGTGCTCCAGCAGTACGACGCGCCGCAACGCGTG
Organism: Nocardia sp. NPDC051900; assembly: GCF_044452545.1. Lineage (NCBI taxonomy): Bacteria > Bacillati > Actinomycetota > Actinomycetes > Mycobacteriales > Nocardiaceae > Nocardia > Nocardia sp. NPDC051900. The sequence continues at coordinate 228,078 of NZ_JBITBU010000012.1, forward strand.
CTCGCCCAGCCCGCCACCGATTTCGTCGCCGACTTCGTCGGCCGCGACCGCGGTTACCGCGGATTGTCCTTCCGGTCCGCGAATGAGATTCCGCTGCACGAGATCCGGACGGCTGTCACGGACGAGGTGCGCGAACTGCGACTCGACGCGGGCGAGTGGGTGCTGGTGGTCGACACCGACCGCAAGCCAGTGGGCTGGATGGACGTCACCGGCGTCGAGGGATTCCGCGCGGGCCGCGCCCTGTCGGACAGCATGTCGGCGGGCGGTTCGCTGTTCACCCCGTCCGGCGACCTGCGCCAAGCACTGGACGCCGCGATCTCCTCGCCATCCGGAATCGGTGTCGCCGTCGACGGCGCCGGTGCGGTACGCGGCGGAGTGCTGGCCACCGAGGTGCTCGAGCAGTTGGCCGGGCAGCGCGCCCACGAAGACGCCGAACGCAACCGGCACTTCTTCGAAGAACGAGTGCCGTGAACGGACGTGAGCGAGACGGCGTCGTGCGCGCCGGAATCCGGAGAGCGACATGAGATACCTCGTCGAGAACTTCTCGGAGATCATGGGAATCACCGCGACCCACCTCTATCTCGCCCTGGTGCCGCTACTGCTGGGCCTGGTGATCGCGGTCCCGGTCGGCGCGCTGGTGCGGCGAGCGGCGTGGCTGCGCCGGGTCACGGTGACCGCCGCGAGCCTGGCCTACACCGTTCCGTCGCTGGCGCTGTTCGTGATCATTCCTCCGCTCGTCGGCATCTCGGCCATCGACCCGCTGAACGTGATCATCGCGCTCACCATCTATTCCACGGCGCTGCTGGTGATCGCGGTCCCGGCGGCTCTGGACTCGGTGCCCGCCACGGTGCTCGACGCGGCCGACGCGGTGGGCCACGGCCCGCTGCGCCGCACGCTCACCGTGGATATGCCACTTGCCGTGCCGGTCTTCGTATCCAGTCTGCGGGTGGTGGTGGTGACCAATATCGCGATGGTGTCGGTCGGCGCGCTGATCGGCGTCGGCGGGCTCGGCAAACTGTTCACCCAGGGCTACCAGCGCGATTATCCGGACGAGATCATGGCGGGCATCATCGTGACGCTCGCGCTCGCGCTGGTCGCCGACCGGGTGGTGTACGCGCTGGGCCGCTGGTCGACGCCCTGGGTGCGCGCGGACGCCAGGACCGTCAGGGCGAAAGGCACTGCGGCATGAACCTTTTCCTCGACGCCTGGCACTACTTCACCGACGGCGCCAACTGGAGCGGTCCGTCGGGCATCGGGAGCCGCATCGTTCAGCACCTCTGGTACAGCTTCCTGACCGTCGCCGTGTCCGCGGGGATCGCCGTACCGCTCGGCCTGATCATCGGCCACACCCGGCGTGGGGCGGCGGTGCTGGTCGGCTTCGCCAACGCCATGCGCGCGCTGCCCACCCTCGGCCTGTTGACCTTCCTGGTGCTGCTGCTCGGCCTCGGCTTGATACCGCCGCTGCTGGCACTGATCACGGTCGGCATTCCTCCGCTGCTCGCGGGCGCGTACGCGGGAATCGCGAACGTTCCCGCCGACGTCGTGGACGCCTCGCGCGCCATGGGCATGACCGAACGGCAGATCCTGTTCCGAGTCGAGGTGCCCAACGCGCTGCCCATCCTGCTCACCGGGCTGCGCGGCGCGACCCTCCAGGTGGTGGCCACCGCGACGATCGCCGCCTACGTCAACCTCGGCGGCTTGGGCCGCTACATCTTCGACGGGATCAGCCTCTACCGCTACGACCGCGTGCTGGTCGGCGCGCTACTGGTGGCGGTGCTTGCCATGCTGCTGGACGGGCTGCTGGCGTTCGCGGTGTGGGTCAGCGCGCCGGGAACCGGCCGGTTGCGTCGCCCGACCCCGGCCGCGCAATCTGCTCCGCTATCGACCCAGGCCAGAACCACCGTGCCCAACTAGCTCTCCACGTGTCCGCTCAGTCGTCGGTGACGCGAGGCGCTTACTCGGCCGCGACACGCGAAAGGCGCCCATTCGCGGTCGAATGGGCGCCCTTCGGCTGGCGTGCGGTGGCGTTACGCGACGCCCTCGGCGCGGGCGGCGGCGGCGACCGCTTCGGCGACGGCCGGAGCGACCCGCGGGTCCAGCGGGCTCGGCACGATCTTGTCCGGGCCGAGTTCGTCGGCGACGACGCTGAGGATGGCGTCGGCGGCGGCGATCTTCATGCCCTCGGTGATCCGCCGGGCGCCCGCGTCCAGCGCGCCCTTGAAGACGCCGGGGAACGCGAGCACATTGTTGATCTGGTTCGGGAAATCGCTGCGGCCGGTGGCCACGATCGCGGCGTACTTGCGCGCCACCTCGGGGTGGATCTCCGGGTCCGGGTTGGACATGGCGAACACGATCGCCTCCGGCGCCATCGACGCGATGAGCTCCTCGGCGATCAGGCCGGCCGACAGGCCGAGGAACACGTCGGCGCCGGCCAGCGCCTCCGCCGCGCCGCCGGTGAGGCCGCGCGGGTTGGTGCGGGTGGCCAGCTCGGCCTTCACCTCGTTGAGGTCGCCGCGGTCGGCGCCGACGATGCCCTTCGAATCGAGCACGGTCACGTCGCGGACACCGGCGGCCAGCAGGATGTTCGTGCACGCGACACCGGCGGCGCCCGCGCCGGACACCACGACCTTCAGGCCCTCGATGCCGCGGCCCTGCACCTTGGCGGCGCCGTTGAGCGCGGCGAGCACCACGATGGCGGTGCCGTGCTGGTCGTCGTGCATCACCGGGCAGTCGAGCGCCTCGATGACGCGCCTCTCGATCTCGAAGCAGCGCGGCGCGGAGATGTCCTCCAGGTTCACCGCGCCGAAGCTCGGCCGCAAGCGGATCAGCGTCTCGACGATGGCGTCGACGTCCTTGGTGTCCAACACGATCGGGATCGAATTCAGCCCGGCGAACTTCTTGAACAGCGCCGCCTTGCCCTCCATCACCGGAAGCGAGGCGCGCGGGCCGATGTCACCGAGGCCGAGCACGGCGGTGCCGTCGCTGACCACGACCACGAGCCGATCGGTCCAGGTGTAGCGCTTTGCCAGCGCCTCGTCCTCCGCGATCGCGCGGCTGACCTGGGCGACGCCCGGGGTGTAGGCGATCGACAGATCGCGCTGGGTCTCCAGGGGCGCACTGAGTTCGACCGAGAGCTTGCCGCCGAGATGTCCGGCGAAAATTTCGTCGTTTGTGATTTCGGACAAGCTTGCCGTGGAATTCGGTGCATCAGTCACAGGTGACACGATTTCACTCCTGCTCGGGTCGGGCTAAATCGGGGGACGGTTACCACCGGGTAATGGGTATAAGGGGTTTCACAACGCTCATCGGGTGCGCTGACCGGTGCGTTTCGAGCTGGCTGCGAGCGGCGGACGCGACTTGCCGAGTTCTCGATGGCGGGCGCGGCACTGATCCGCGAAGCAGAACCGAGCGGGTGTGCCCGGACAGAACGTGCGGTGTGATCTCGCGGGTCGCGACGGTACGTCGGCGAGGCGGAGACCTCCGTGATTCCCTCACCCGGCGGTGGCGGAGGCAAGGAATCCGACACATTCTGCCAGTCCGGTAGGCAAGTTGCCAAACCGGTTACCCCATGGGCCGTGTCGCGCTCCATCACCCAACGTTAGGGGGCGGGAATTACCCTCAGGTAAGCGGAAACTCCCCGTTCAGCAGTCGCACGCGGTGAGCGATCGCACCGCTCGGGGCGGCGGCGGTGTGAGTACCAGCGGGCCGAGCGCCGCCCGGCGGCGCACTGTCATGCGACGATATCGCGGGGCTGCTCCGGCATCGTCCTCGGCGCGTCCGGGCGCACCCACACGCTGCGCACGCCGCCGGACATCAGTCGCGTCCGCCAGGTGTCGGACGCGCCGGGATGATCGGTCCTGCGGTGCATGCCGCGGCTCTCCGTGCGCGTCAGCGCGCTGTATTTGGTCCAGCGCGCCACCGCGAGCAGCGCGGCGGCCTGCCGGGCACGCAGCAGGTCGGCGCCGCTGCCGCCGAGGTCGAATTCCGCCCCGGGCCACATGCCGTCGAGTTCGCCGATGCTGTCGCGCAGGCTGCCCGCGCTGCGCCAGTAGCTGCGCCGCAACGGCAGAGTGTGCTCTTGGACGAGGCCGACCACCGCCCTCGGATCGATCCGCGCCACGGCATTGAGCCCGGCTCCGGACACCTCGCGCGCCGGGGCACGCCGGTCCGTCGTCCGGGCGAATTTCGCCGCGCCCGCGCCCGCCCAGACGCCGGAAGCGATCGCCCACGCCGCGCTCAGTCCGCCGAATCCGCTCACCGCGCCGGTGAGCGGCTCGCGACTGACCACGTCGCCCGCGGCGAACAGGCCCGCGACGGTGGTCGCGCACTCCGGTCCGGTGACGCGCAGTCCGCCCGTGCCGCGCACGGTGCCCTCCAGCACGGCGCGCAGCGGCACCCGTTCGGCACGGTCGACGAAGCCATGGCGCGCCAGCCGGGACCGGAGGGCCACCGGTACGTCGTCCAGGGCGGCGAAAACCCGCTGACCATCGGCGATGGCCGCGAGCGCCGCCGAGCGATGCCCGGGCAGCTCGACGCCGGATTCGTCGTAGAGCGGGGCGAACCGCAAGGCGAGATTCCGCAGCGCGGTCGGCTCGGCCTTCCCTGGCGGAATCAGGCTGTAGGCGCAGGAGAACTCCATCCCGGACAGCTCGGCGCCCGCTTCCACGGCGAACAACAGACCGTCGCCGGTGTCCACGTCGGTGCCCGCCGACCCGGACAGGAACGCGCAGCCACCGGTGGCCACCACGACCGCACCCGCGCGCACGGTCCAGCGCCCGAAACCGTCATGGGGGCGCAGTCCGGTGGCGCCGCGCACTACGCCGTCGCGGTCCACCAGCAGTTGCAGCACCGGGTGATGATCGAGTACCCGGACACCCGCTTCCCGCACCGCGCGGCGCATTCGCCGCAGGTAGCGGGCGCCGTCGAGATAGCTGCGCCGCCTGGCCGGCCCCGCGGGGTCACCGGCGAGGTGATAGCCCCAGCGGGCCAATTGCTCGACCCGCTGATGACTTTCCTCGAGCACGCGGTGCATCCAGTCCGGATCACCCAGCGCGCCGCCGTGCGCGTGCCCGCGCCGGACCGCCTCGTCCCGCGCCGGGCCGGGCGGAAGGTGCCACAGCGAGATCGCGCCGTACGCCGTCGGCCCGCTCGACCCGCAGCGCGCCTTGTCGACGAGCACCACGGTGGCGCCGGCCGCGGCGGCCGAGACGGCCGCCCAGGTACCGGCGGGACCACCGCCGATTACCAGTACATCCGTCTCGAGTTCGGTCATAAAGAAAAATGTTCGGGCACAATTCATCGGCCCGCAACCAAAACTCGGGAGTCAGCTCCACCATTGCGTCCACAGCAATAGTCCAGCAGCCAGAAAAACGATCATCGAACCGGTAAAGGCGGCCGAACCACGATGCCGGTCCGAATATATCTGCGCCACCAGGGCGACCACCGCGGCCGCCACGTGCCAGGCGACCGATTCGGCGCCGGGACCGGGGAAGCCGCGTCGCTGCGCGATGACCGCGGCGCCGACCACGACCAGCATGCCCACCACGACGCCACCGGCGACGATGCCGCTGAGGCCGCGCACGAATCTCACGCGGCGATCACCGGCACGCCGGAGGCCTTGCCCACCAGCTTCTCGAATTGCGTTGCGTCGGTGGTGAACTCGCCGAGCCGAATGGTCTTGTTGGTGCCGTGATAGTCCGATGAACCGGTGGTGAGCAGGCCGAGTTCCGCGGCCAGATCGGTGAGCAGCTCGCGGTCGGCCGCGGAGTGGTCCGGGTGCGCGATCTCCAGGCCGCCGAGCCCGAGCGCGGCCAGCTCCCGGATGTCGTCGACGGCGAGCAGCCTGCCCCGCTTGCGCGCCCTGGTGTGCGCCAGCACGCTGACCCCGCCCGCGGTGGCGATCATCTGCACCGCGCGACGCAGCGGGGTGTCGGCCTTCTCGGCGTAGTAGGGACCGTGCGGGGCGAGCAATTCGTCGAACGCCGCGTCCACGCTGGGCACCACGCCCGCGGCGACCAGCGCCCGGGCCAGATGCGGGCGCCCGGCCGACGGCCCCGCCGAGGCCAGCACGGCGTCGGGATCGATCGGCAGTCCGTCGGCCGCCATCCGCTCGGCCATGGCGCGCAGCCGTTCCACCCGTTCGGCGCGCAGCCGCTCGCGTTCCTCGGCGAAGCCGCGATGGGTCGGGTCGAACAGGTAGGCCAGCAAATGTACGGGCACCGGCCAGCCGTCCTCCCCCAGGCCGACGCAGGACATCTCCATGCCGCGGACCAGCGTCAGCCCCTTCGGCAGCGCGTCGACCGCTTCCGACCATCCGGCCGTGGTGTCGTGATCGGTGATCGCGACGACGTCCAGGCCCGCGGCGGCCGCGTTCCGTACGAGTTCCGCCGGGGTATCGGTGCCGTCGGACGCGGTCGAATGGGTATGCAGGTCGATGCGCACGTCTTCAAGTCTTACAGTGCCGCGCGGTCGTCCCGCACGCGCAGGCGACGTTCCGGCAGCCCACGGCGACGTAGCATCGTCAGCGTGCCGTCCTTTTCTCCGCTTTCGTCGCTTCGTGGCTCCGGCCGGACACCGTCGCAATCCGGGCAGCGGTTCATCCCGGTTCCGACCGCACAGGCGATCGTCGACTGCGCGGTGTACGTGGACGGCAAGCGGCTGCCGGGGCGGTTCACCCACAAGGCCGCGCTGGCGCGGGCCCGTGAGCAGCCGAACGGATTCGTCTGGGTGGGCCTGCACGATCCCGACCAGACGCAGATGGAAGACATCGCCGCGACGTTCGGCCTGCACCAGCTCGCCACCGACGACGCCCTGCAACGGCACCAGCGGCCGAAACTGGAGCGCTACGACGATTCGCTCCTGCTGGTGTTGCGCACGGTCAGCTACGTCCCGCACGAGATGAACAGCGTCAGCGAGATCGTGGAGACCGGCGAGATCATCGTGTTCACCGGTCCCGACTTCGTGGTCGCCGTCCGCCACGGTGAGCATTCCGGCCTGGCCGAGGTGCGCAAGGCGCTGGAGGAGGACCCCGAGCAGCTGGCTCTCGGACCGGGCGCGGTGCTGCACGCGATCGCCGACCGGATCGTGGACTCCTACATCGACGTGGCCCAGTCGGTCGAGAACGACATCGACGAGATGGAAGAGGAGATCTTCACCCCGCGCAGCAAGGTGACGGTGGAATCCATATACCAGCTCAAACGTGAGGTGGTCGAGCTGCGGCGCGCGGTGAATCCGCTCGCCGCGCCGCTGGAGCAGCTCAGTCGCAAAACGGATCTGCCGGTGCCGAAGGAGGTCCGGCGCTATCTGCGCGATGTCGCCGAGCATCACGCCGCCGTGGCCGAGCGGATCAACGACTTCGACGAGGCGCTCAGTGCGCTGATCAGCGCCGCGCTGGCCCGGATCGGCGTGCAGCAGAACACCGACATGCGCAAGATCTCGGCGTGGGTGGCGATCGCTGCCGTGCCCACGATGATCGCGGGCATCTACGGGATGAACTTCGACCACATGCCCGAACTGCACCAGGTCTGGGGTTATCCGATGGTGTGGGTGCTCATCCTCGCCATCTGCACCGGCTTGTTCTTCACCTTCCGCCGCAACAAGTGGCTGTAGCCGGGGGAAGCCTCACAAGCTGGCGGCGCCGCGCCTCGGGTCGCGCACATCGATGCCGGCCTCCTGCCACGCGTCCCGCAACGCCTGCGCACCCCGCACCCGGACCCAGGCCGCCTCGGTCGCGGTCACCGGCGTCACCGCGAAATAACGCACCGGCTCCGCCGGGTCCGGCAGCGGCACTTCGGGAATGTCGCTCTCACCGAGCAGAACCGCGGTGAACGGCGCGTCGCGCCACATCGGCTCACCCAGATCCATCAGCGCGTCCGCTTGCAGCACAACACCTTCCACGACCGGCGCCGCGGCGAGCACGCCGAGCGACTTGGCCAGCCCCGAGCTGGCTCCCACACCGGACCGCAACGTCAGCACGAGTTCCGCGCGCGGGCCGCGCACCGGGTCGGCGTGCACCGCGGTGGGATCGCCCATGGGATGCCTGCTGCCGCCCAGCGTCACGTAGTGCACCAGATCGTCCTCGACGATGCGCAGGATCTCGATCGGCTCCAAGCCCAGAAAGGTGACCGACGCGGCGTCGACGTTCGCGGCGTCCACCCCGAAATGGCCCAGCACCTCGGTGCGGACCGTCTCCAGCACTTCCATACGTCAGATCGCCAGCCGCGCGAGCATGTCCCGTGCCTGCTCGGCCGACTTCGGATCGCACAGCACGTCGTAGCGGCCCGCCACCAATTGCATGGTGGACGCGAAGTCGCGCTGACCCCTGGTCGCCGCGTAGGGGATCGAGGTCGAGATCAGGCCGAAGATGATGCCGCCGACCAAGCCGACGATCAGCGGGCCCAGCGCGCCGCTGGTGGTGAACAGGCTCAGCAGCAGACCGAGGAACAAGCCGAGCCAGGCGCCCGACACCACGCCGCCGCCGATCACCTTGCCCCAGGTCAGCCGGTAGAGAACCCGCTCGACCTGCATCAAGTCGACACCGACGATGGTCACGTCCTGCACCGGGAACTGGTTGTCGGCCAGATAGTCGACCGCCTTCTGCGCCTCGGCGTAGGTCGGGTAGGAGCCGACCGGCCAGCCCGACGGAGGCGTCGGAAGGGCCTGCCGCGCACGGCTCGAGTTCCCCAAGGGATTCGTCATAGTTCCATTCTGCTATTCCGACGCATCCCGCGGTGGTGTGAAACGCGTGGTGCGCGTCATTCCGGCGGCGCGGCCCTTTTCCGCGATCACCTGGGCCATCTTGGCGCTGGCCTCGTCGATCATCTCGTCGCCGAGCATCACCGCGCCGCGGGCGCCGCCCGCCGCCGAGGTGTGGAAGGCATAGGCGTCCAGGATCTCCTCGGCGCGGTCGTAGTCCGATTGCCGCGGGCTGAAGATCTCGTTGGCCGCCTCGATCTGACCGGGGTGCAGCACCCACTTGCCGTCGAACCCGAGCGCGGCCGTGCGCGCGGCGGCTCGGCGGAAGCCGTCCACGTCCCGGATCTGCAGGTACGGGCCGTCGATCGCCTGGAGACCGTGGGCGCGGGCGGCGAGCAGGATGGTCATCAGGATGTGGTGGTAGGCGTCGCCGGTGTCGTAGCCCTCCGGCTGTTCGCCGACCACCAGCGTGCGCATGTTGATGCTGGCCATGAAGTCCGCCGGGCCGAAGACCAGGGTCTGCACCCGGGGACTCGCGGTGGCGATCGCGTCGATGTCGCGCAGTCCCACGGCGTTCTCGATCTGCGGCTCGATGCCGATCCGTCCGACGTCCAGGCCGCAGGTCTTCTCCAGCTGGGTCAGCAGCAGGTCCAGCGCGCGCACCTGGCCCGCGTCGGTCACCTTGGGCAGCAGGATCGCGTCCAGCCGCGCGCCCGCGCCCTCGACCACGGAAATGACGTCGGCGTAGGTCCATTCGGTGGTCCAGTCATTCACCCGGACCACCCGGAGTTGCGTTCCCCACCCGGAGTCGTTCAGCGCCGCGACGATGTTCGCCCGCGCCTCGGCCTTCGCGACCGGCGCGACCGCGTCCTCCAGATCGAGGAACACCTCGTCGACGGGCAATGTCTTGGCCTTCTCGATCATCTTCGGGTTGCTGCCCGGGCACGCGAGCACCGAACGGCGTGGCTTCATGATCACTCCCGTCGATCGTGGCGGGATGCGAACACCCGCGCGCGAACATCTAGCCTTGGCAGCATGGCAGCTACCAGGGTGTACGTCGCCAGGCTGGCCGGTTTGGCGGTACTGGGACCGGACGGGGAGTCTATCGGCCGGATTCGTGACGTCGTCGTGGCCGTGCGGTCCGACCGCCAGCAGCCCCGCGTGCACGGCCTGGTCGTCGAACTGCCCACCCGGCGGCGCATTTTCGTGCCGATCCTGCGGATCACCGCGATCGAGCCCGGCGTGGTCACGCTGAACACCGGAACGGTCAGCCTGCGCCGTTTCACCCAGCGACCGGGCGAGATGCTCGCCTTGGCGCAGATCGTCGACTCGGTGGTGCGGGTCGATGACCCCGACCTGCCCGACCTGGCCGGCGTGGACGTCCACGTGGCCGATCTCGGCATCGAACAGGCGCGTTCCAGGGACTGGCTGGTCAGCAGGGTGGCCGTGCGCGGGCACCGCAGGCTTGGCCGCAGGCGCACGGTGCACGTGGTGGACTGGACCAGGGTGTCCGGCCTGACGCCCCACGAGATCGGCAGGCCGGGACAGGACGTGACGCAACTGCTCGAACGGTTCGAGGGCATGCGCGCGGCCGACGTGGCACAGCAACTGCGCGAGCTGCCGGAGAAACGGCGGATCGAGGTGGCCGTCGCGCTGGACGACGAACGTCTGGCCGACGTGGTGCAGGAACTGCCCGACGACGAGCAGGTCGAGTTGCTCAGCCACCTGGAGGTGCGCCGAGCCGCCGACGTGCTGGAGGCGATGGACCCCGACGACGCCGCCGACCTGCTGGGCGAACTGCCGGAGGGCGAGGCCGAATCGCTGCTCGCCCTGATGGACCCGCAGGAGTCCGAGCCGGTGCGCAGGCTGCTCGAGCACTCCCCTTACAGCGCGGGCGGCCTGATGACGCCCAAGCCGGTCATTCTCACCCCGTCCACGACGGTGGCCGAAGCGCTGGCGCGGGTGCGCAACCCGGACCTCACTCCCGCGCTGGCCTCCATGGTGTTCGTGGTCCGTCCGCCCACCGCGACGCCGACCGGCCGTTACCTCGGTTCGGTGCACATCCAGCAGTTGCTGCGCGAACCACCCGCCCACCTGGTGGGCGGGATCCTCGACACCGATCTGTCGACGCTGCGCCCCGAACTGCCCCTGGCCGCGGTGACCCGGTACTTCGCGACCTACAACCTGGTCTGCGGACCGGTGGTGGACGAGGAGAACCACCTGCTCGGCGCGGTCAGCGTCGACGACGTCCTCGACCACCTGCTGCCAGAGGACTGGCGCGACCAGGAAGAGACCGACGAACGGGGCGGAGCGTGAGCCCGCACGACCCCGCGCACGCCCGAAAGGACACACCGTGAGCGAGAACGACCCGGGCGTGCGGCTCGGTCACAACAGGGCCCGCCAACGGCTGGAGACGCCGGTGGAAAGCCGGTTCCGATTGGAGTGGGACGCCGAGGCTTTGGCCCGCAGCAGCGAGCGGGTGGCGCGATTCCTGGGGACCGGTCGGTATTTAGCGGTCCAGACGATCGTGGTGGTGGTCTGGATCCTGGTGAACATCTTCGTGATCACGCTGCGCTGGGACCCGTATCCGTTCATCCTGCTGAACCTGGCGTTCTCCACTCAGGCCGCCTACGCGGCGCCGCTGATCCTGTTGGCGCAGAACAGGCAGGACAACCGGGACCGGGTCGCCCTGGAGGAGGACCGGGTGCGGGCCGCTCAGACCAAGGCGGACACCGAGTTCCTGGCCCGGGAACTCGCATCGCTGCGCATCGCGGTCGGCGAAGTGGCCACGCGCGATTACCTGCGCCGGGAATTGGAAGAGCTGAAAGGAATTCTGGACCGCATGGAGTACGCGGAATCCCCGGATCCGGAGAGCCGGACGGACAGCACCGGAAAGGGCGGCCGCAAGAAAAGCTTCGGCCGAAAGCCCGCTCCGGCATCGGTTTCACCGTCGGTAACCAGTGATCAACCGGAAATACCGAATAAGGACCTGACTGGTGGGTAACCTGGACAACGTTGTCCAGAGCGGCCTGGGCAGGGGATGTCCCGGACGGCCGCTCCCACGACGTCGAGGATTGGGTGTGGCCGAATGCGTGTATCTGCTCCGATAACGGTCTCGGCTTTGGTTGTTGCTGGTGTGGTGGTGAGTGGTTCGGG